>JAQCIX010000003.1 GCA_027593365.1 Verrucomicrobiota bacterium | reverse complement strand
CGAAGGTAAAGAAACCATTCTTCCTATACCTGGCACATAGTATGCCCCATGTGCCTCTTTATTTGCCCCGTGATATTCACGATGTGGATTCAAAATACCCCTACAAGGATGTGATCGAACATATTGATGAGCAGGTCGGTAGGATCTACGATACCTTGGATCAATTGAACCTTCAAGACGATACCATCGTTGTATACACCTCGGACAACGGGCCTTGGTTACGGTTCGACCATCACGGCGGGCAAGCCCTTCCTTTGAGAGAAGGAAAAGGAACCACCTATGAAGGAGGGATGCGGGTGCCCTGTGTGGTTTGGGGACCTGGGCGGATACCGGCGGGCACCCAGTCCAATGAAATCATTTCCACCATTGACCTGTTGCCCACTCTCTCCGCTTTGGGGGGTGTGACAGTCCAGACCCATGGACCCATTGATGGCTTTGACCAGTCGGCATTGCTTCTCGGCAAGGGACCCTCCGTTCGAAACGAGTTTCTCTATTATACCAAACAGGTCCAAGCACTTAGGCAGGGGAAGTACAAACTGCGTAAAGCCAACAACGGTATCGAACTTTATGATTTGGAAGCGGATGTGGGAGAACAAAAGAATTTAGCTAAACAGGAACCAGAGAAAGCCAAAGCACTACTTGCCCGGATGATGCAACTCGATGCCGAGGTCACGGCAGGGATGCGCCCGATTGGCACCTTAAGCCGATAGAAGTCTTTTTTTCTAAATTAAAGCCTTCAGGTGAGCCACGCAGGCTTGGCTGAGACCTTCCAAATGATACCCACCCTCCAGAATGGATAGCACTCGGCTTTCAGCATGTTCATCGGCGATGGAGCGGATTACCCGGGTGAGTTCGGAAAAATCATCGTCTGTAAGTTGGAACTGACCGAGGGGATCGCCGAGCTTGGAGTCAAACCCCGCGGAGATGATTACAAATTCCGGGCGGTACCGGTTCATTCGGTGAACCAAATCATCGGCAAATGCATTTTCCACGATTTCCGCGTGACCTGAACCGGAGGGCAGGGGATGGTTTCGGGTAAACCCCAGACCATTTCCTGATCCGGTTTCTTCCCGACTACCGGTGCCCGGATACCAGGGGGCTTGATGGGTGCTAAAAAAGTAGACCGATTCATCCTCGTAAAAAATATCCTGGGTGCCGTTGCCGTGGTGCACATCCCAGTCCACGATCAGAACCTTGCCTACTCCATGAACCGCCTGAGCGTACCGTGCGGCCACCGCTGCATGGTTAAAGATACAAAAGCCCATTCCCTTCGATGGAGTGGCATGATGGCCCGGTGGGCGGCTCAGGCAGAAGGCCCGATCCATGTTTCCGGAGAGGATTTTATCGGTCGCATCCACCACTCCACCAGTCGCCCGAAGAGCCACATCCCAGGAATCTTCACAGATCGAAGTATCACCCGTGCTTAATTGGGTGAATCCATTTGCGATGTCTTTTTCTGCCTGCACGAGGTAGGGATGCGAATGGACTCTCTCCAGATGCTTTCTTTCGCATGGGGTACAGGATAGAGGTAGAATCTTTTGATCAAGGCCCGCTTCCACAATCGCTTGGTGGGCACGGCTAACCCGCTTGGGTTGCTCAGGATGACCAGCCCCCGTTTTATGCTTTAGAAAGACGGGATCATAGAGCAACCCGCACTTGCTCATAAGTTAGGCAGATGCTTTCTTCCCTTTGTGCTCGCTCACGAGTTTATGGAAAGAGGAAAAAAGAAACCGGGCATCGTTGGGTCCGGGAGCCGCTTCCGGGTGATACTGTACAGAAAATACAGGCTTACCCTCGATCCGCATACCGGATACTGTGTCATCATTGAGGTTGTATTCTGTAACCACCGCTCCGTGGGCTTCCAGTTCTTCCTTGGAGGAGGCAAAGCCGTGGTTTTGGGAGGTGATGGAAACTTTCTCAGTTTCCACATTTTTAACCGGCTGGTTTCCTCCGCGGTGACCAAATTTCAATTTGTAAGTCGATGCTCCGATCGCATGGGTGAGGACCTGATGGCCAAGGCAAATCCCGAAAATAGGATAGTCATCAATCAACTCTTTAATGGTGGAGTGGGCATAATCGAGAGCGGAAGGATCTCCTGGTCCGTTGGATAAAAAGATCGCATCCGGGTTGTGCGAGCGAGCTTCCTCAGCGGAGGCATCGGCCGGCAGGACGGTGACCTCAAAACCGCTGCGTCTAAGGTTGCGGTAAATCGCCCGCTTAGCCCCGAAATCAAAAGCCACCAGGCGGTGAACCTGCCCGTCGGTCTCTTCATCCGAAGACAGAGATGTACCTGGAACAGTAAAGGGTTGGCTGAGTTCTCCAGATGTATCCCAAGTGTAGGATTCCTTACAAGTTACTTCCTTAACAAAATCCTGCCCGACAAGGCTCTTGGAATTTTTAGCCCGCTCCAGGGCTTCTTCGTCGGAAAGCTCTTCTGTGCTCAGGCATGCCTTCAGGGCTCCATGCACCCGTAATTTTTTGGTTACTGCACGGGTATCAATACCTTCAATTCCAGGTATCCCGTGTTGTTCGAGGTAGTCGGACAAGTTTCCCGTTGCCCGCCAGTTGCTCACCACGGGGCTAAGGTCGCGCACCACAAAGCCCGCAACTTTAGGACCGTCCGATTCCTCATCATCGAGGTTGATCCCGTAGTTCCCGATCTGTGGAGTAGTCATAGTGACGATCTGCCCGAAGTAAGACGGATCGGTCAGAGTCTCCTGATAACCAGTCATACCGGTATTAAAAACCGCTTCTCCGGTAACGGTAGTTTTCGCTCCAAAAGCGAATCCGCGAAATAGGCTTCCATCCTCCAATGCGAGGACGGCGTTTCTTGTTTTGGGTTGCCAACTCATATGCTCGGAATCGCATGCTAAAGCAGTGTCTACCTAAGGCAAACCCGATTTATTCCCATAAATAAGAAAAACAGACTAATTTGCATAGTGTTTGAGGAACAAGGTTTGACTATCACACGGTCCCTCCCTAGCGAAGGAAAGATGGGAATTGATAAGGAACTGTACGATCGATCTAAAACGCAAAATATAGCCCTCCTCAAATGGTTGGATAAAATGGTTGAAATGTGCCAACCGTCCACTGTGCATTGGTGTGATGGTTCAGATGAGGAATGGGATCACCTCTGCGAGCAGATGATTGAACGCGGATCGATGATCCGCCTGAATGAAAAAATACGACCCAACAGTTTCTTGGTTCGATCCGATCCACGGGATGTGGCCCGGGTGGAAAGCAGAACTTTTATCTGTAGTTATGGCAAAGAGGACGCAGGGCCCACGAACAACTGGGAAGAGCCAAGAAAAATGCGGGCTAAGCTGAAAAGACTATTCAAGGGATGTATGGAGGGGCGTGTGATGTACATTGTTCCTTTCTGTATGGGTCCAATTGGGTCGCCCATTTCCCAATATGGTGTGCAAGTGACGGATTCCCCTTACGCGGTTCTCAATATGCGGATCATGACCCGTATGGGGAAAGAGGTTTTGGATTCCCTAGGAGAGAGAGACTTTTTCATTCCCTGCCTCCATTCGGTTGGGATGCCCCTGACTGAGGGTGTGGAGGATGTTGCTTGGCCCTGCGATCCTGATAATACTTACATTGTTCATTTTCCGGAACAACGGACCATTGTTTCCTACGGAAGTGGGTACGGTGGGAATGCGTTGCTGGGGAAGAAGTGCCTGGCTTTGCGTATCGCATCCTGTATGGCCCGGGACAACGAGTGGATGGCTGAGCACATGCTTATTTTAGGGGTAGAAAATCCCGATGGGGAAAAGACCTATGTGGCGGGGGCTTTCCCCAGTGCCTGTGGAAAAACCAATATGGCCATGTTGGTTCCTCCAGACAGTATGACAGGCTGGAAAGTGACCACCGTTGGAGATGATATTGCCTGGCTGAAGCCTGATGAGGATGGTGGAATCAGGGCGATCAATCCGGAGGCTGGTTTTTTTGGAGTGGCTCCGGGTACATCCTGGGAAACCAACCCCAATGCGATGGAATCAATGAAACAAAATACGATTTTCACCAATGTGGCTCTAACGAAGGATGGAGATGTTTGGTGGGAAGGCTTAACCGATCAAGCACCAGATGGTATGATCGATTGGCGGGGGAATGACTGGAGCCCCGAGGCAACCACGCCGGCAGCCCATCCCAATGCCCGTTTTACAGCTCCTGCATCGCAATGTCCCACCATCGATCAGGACTGGGAAAACCCTGCAGGTGTTCCTATTGCCGCTTTTGTGTTTGGAGGGCGCAGAATGTCGGATATTCCCTTGGTCTATCAATCTTTCAACTGGAACCATGGAGTGTACCTGGGTGCCACACTCGCTTCGGAAACCACGGCTGCTGCTGAAGGAAAACTGGGGAATTTAAGAAGGGACCCGATGGCGATGCTCCCCTTTTGCGGATATAATATGGGTGATTACTTCCGTCATTGGATACGCATGGGCAAGAGACTCGAGAATAAACCCCGTATTTTTCATGTGAATTGGTTTCGCAAGGATGAAAACGGAAAGTTTCTTTGGCCCGGATTTCGTGAAAATATGCGGGTGCTGCGCTGGATTGTGGAACGCACATCGGGCCAAGCTCGGGCGGTGGAGAGCCCACTCGGATGGGCACCCAGGCAAAGAGACCTCGATTGGTCTGGAATGGAATTTAGCGAAGAACAGTGGCAGGAGCTGATGAAAATTGACCCTGAAAGTTTGCGTATGCAAACCCTTAGGCACGAGGAGTTATTCCTGCAATTATCCGAATTTCTTCCGAAAGAAATGCTTTTCGAAAGAGAACTGCTTGTATCCAGATTGTAAGGTTAGGCGACTTTCCCGGGAGCTGGTTGACTTTTGATCCAACGGTAGAATATTGAACCAAGGACGCCCACGGAAACGGCCATATTGGCAAGCTTCATCAGGACACCACCAGCTTTTTGATCCTCAATTGGGGATAGCTCCATGATGCGCTCGGCATAAAAGTAGGTGTCATATAAGACATCCTTGGAAAAGGTAAGGATCGCAAAGATCGGGGTTTGACCAAGCATCAGAGCAAGGATGTAGAGCATTTGCGGGCCAAAACGGATGGGAGGCACTCGGTCTGAGGGTGAACAGATGGGCCACCACATCAGCAAAGAAACAAAAAACATCGAGAGGTGTTCGGCCATATGAATGACCTTGTCCCGGATGGCGGCTTCATAAAAGGCACCCACATGCCAGAAGGAAAAGACCAGAGTGAAAAGTAAGCCTGCAATGATGGGATGAGCAAGGAAACGCAGGGTTCCCTCCAACAATGGCCTGGATATAAGAAAGTGATCCACTAAGGCTTTGGGAAGGCCAAGAAGGATAAAGAGAGGGCACACATACATAAGGATGTTGTGCTGGATCATATGGGCGGAAAACAGAAAGTTTTCACCCAGCGGGTCTAAGGGCGATCCAACTGCGAGGTAAAAGGTAACCAACCCGGTTGAAAACCAAAGAGAGTGTTTGAGCGAATTTGGTGAATCCGGGCTGGTTCTTTCCCTGTAAGGACCCATAAAAAGAGAGTAAGCCCAACCCACAAGCAAGATCCCACCAATGAGGGCGGGCTCGGTGTGCCAATGGAGTAATGTAATCGGAGAGTTTTCCATGTAGTATGAAAAAGATTCCTAAAGATAGTCCCGCCTATGGCAAATGAGCGGGTTGTATCGAGTGCTGTAGGTTTCTTCTACTGAGATTCAGTCCAGAACGCTTCAGAACGAACTTTCAATCGAAAGTCAGCCGTGGTTGCAGATGAAGCGAGTAGAGCAGTGGTCGAAGCTTCAATTTCTTTTTCCCCTTGTGGATGGGATAAGTGGAAAAATGGGGTTTCTGGATTTAGTGAGTTGATCTCAATGGTATCAGCACCACCAGTAATACGGTAGGAAATAGCGTGGGGAATACCTTTTACCTTCTTCCAGTTTTTGGGGTTAAACTGATCCCCTGATTCGAAGGCTGATTTGGCTTGAAAGAATGCATCCTGCTGCAGGACAAAATCACTCGCTTTGTACGCATGCTTGGCTTTCCATTGGTCTTCGATTTTAGCCACCTCAAATTTTTCCACGACCGGGTGGGAGTCAGACATATAAATCACGGCAAAGTAGGTAGCCAAGGCAATGACTAATCCCATAAGGAACAATATGGTGTTCAGTACTTTGTCCCACCTGAGATGCATAAACCACCATACCACTCCGATAAACTTGACGATAGATGTTGCAAACAGGACTCCAATAATGGAGGAACTGTCAAAAGTTTGTACATAAATGATCACGATTTCGATGCCGGTGATGGCAACGAGAAACATGGATAAATTAAAAAAGGTGAAGAAGCGCTTGCTTTCTTCTGCAACTGGGTCTTCGGAATGTCCGCTCATGATTTTTAAAATTAAAATGAAGTAGGATTACATGGCATATTCCATCAGGTAAATGACGGGGAAAATAATGATCCAAACAATATCAACAAAGTGCCAATACAGGCCGCAAATTTCCACATCCAATGCATGGGCGGTACTCATTTTTCCTGTGAAGGAATATGCGAGCCATCCCAGTAGCCAAAACACACCAATAGCAACGTGGGTTCCATGTGTACCCGTAAGGACATAAAATGTGGAACCAAATACATGGGGTTCTCCACGATATGTAGAAAGTGTAAGCTCATTTCCAGGGGCGTGCACGAAATGAGTAAACTCATACACCTGACAGGCCAGAAAGATGGCACCAAAAACGATGGTGCCGAAGAGCATCCAGCGAGTGCTCTTTAAGTTCCCTTTGTGGATAGCGGAAACCGCAAGAGCCATGAAGAGAGAACTGGCGAGAAGGATGAAGGTACTAAACGAAGTTAACTCAATATCAAATACATCGCGGATATCCAAAAAATTTCCTCCCACCGTCGCCGAGATCTTACGGTAGATAAGATGAGTGGAGATCAAGGTACCGAAAAACATACAGTCGGAACCAAGAAAGGCCCACATTAGGACTTTCTTGTTAGGGATACCTGTGCTGGTTACAGGTTCGTGATGTTCGAGGGCGTGTGCACTAGCGTCGCTCATAATAAGAATTTTAAAATTTTAGGGTAGGATAAGATTATTCTTCGTCTTCTTTGGGAAATAAATGGTAACCTCCCGGTCCTTCCAATGCCCACATGATAATGCCAGTAACCATTACAACTCCACCCAAGATTGCGAAGGTATAGTTGCGAACGAGTTCACCACTAGGATCAATGTTCCGATGAAAAAGCATTCCTAAACACATTCCAAAGAGTCCAAGTGCAGTTATCAGGGGCCACCATGAACGGTCGGGCATATGAACGCCATGATCATCCAGAGGTTCTTTTTCAGATTGGTTATCTTTGGGGCCGTAAGTGTTTTCCCAAGCCTGATCTCTTGCTTTGATGATGGGAGTGCGGGCAAAGTTGTACTCTTTAACAGGGGAGGAAAGGGTCCATTCCAGTGTACGTGCATCCCAAGGATTTTTACCTGCAGGCTTGAGCTTCTTGTTGAAGAAAGCATTCACGAATTGGTAGATGCCAATGACAATACCAACCCCGAGGATAAAAGCACCTATCGTCGCAATTTGATTCCATGTTTCAAAGCCATGACCCTCGTTGTAGGTGTGGGTCCGGCGGGGTTGACCAATCATACCCAGATAATGCATGGGGAAGAAGGTTAGGTTAAACCCGATAAACATAAGAGTGAAGACAAGTTTGCCCAGTTTTTCGCTCATCATCCGTCCGGTCATCTTGGGTAACCAAAAGTAAAAACCGCAGAACAGGCCGAAAAGGGCACCACCGATCAAAACATAATGAAAGTGAGCAACCACGAAGTAGGAATCCTGATGCTGAGCATCGATAGGCACTGATGAGTGCATAATTCCGGTGAACCCGCCGATCATAAACATGGTGATAAACCCGAGGGCGAAAAGCATCGGGGTATCGAAGCGGATACGACCGCCCCACATGGTACCGATCCAGTTGAAAATTTTAACTCCAGTGGGGATCGCAATGAGCATAGTTAGCATAGAGAAGGCAGAGGTTGCTACAACGCCCATACCGGTAGTGAACATATGGTGACTCCAAACCGCAAATCCCATGAAACCGATAATGGCTCCTGAGAATACGATCAATCCATAACCAAATAGAGGTTTGCGAGAGAAAACAGGAATAACCTCGGAAACAATACCCATCGCGGGAAGAATAAGGATGTACACTTCGGGATGACCAAAGATCCAGAAAAGGTGCTGCCAAAGATGGGGTTTACCGCCTTCTAGAAAGTCAAAAAAGTTTGTACCATAAGTTCGGTCAAACATCAATTCGACCAAAGCAATGGTGATTGCTGGAAAAGCAAGGATGATCAGAAAACTAACGATCAAGGTCATCCAAGTGAATAAGGGGAGCCGCATCATCGTCATACCAGGTGCACGCATGTTAATGATCGTGGTGATGAAGTTGAAGGAAGCCAGCAAAGAGGCGACTCCAAGAATTTGCAGGGCAAAGACCCAAAAGTCAGGACCCATATCTCCAATGACCTCAGCAAAACGGGTATCAGTTAGTGGGGCATATCCAAACCATCCAATCGCAGGAGAACCTCCTGTAAAAAACCAGCTAAGATTTAGAATAATTCCTCCGGCAACAAAGCACCAAAGGCTGAGAGTGTTCATCCGGGGGAAGGCCACGTCCCGTGCTCCGATCTGTAGGGGCATAATGAAATTAAAGAAGGCAGCACTCAGAGGCATAATGACCAGGAACACCATGGTTGTTCCATGCATAGTGAACATTTGGTTGTACTCCCGGTTGGTCAAAACCGTCATGTTATGATCCCATAGTTGGGAGCGGATGAGAAGGGCTTCAATACCTCCGATAATGAGAAAGAAGAGAGCGGTTAAACCGTACATTAACCCGATTTTCTTGTGGTCAATGGTTGTCAACCAGTCGACCAAGCCGGTGGTGTGCTGACCAGGTCTTGGGAAGACCTGAGTCTTCACCTTGTTTTCGGTATCTGGGGCGACATACTTAATAGATTCGGTAGCCATAGCAGTATTTGGGTTCTTACAATTAAATTTAAAGTTTTAGGATTGTCCGAGTAGGTAAGCAATTAATTGGTCCACCTTAACATCATCGTTTTCCAGGTTCCGTAAGGGGTGCCGATCATCAACGCCTTCCCCATTCCACATGAGGTTTCCGTATTTGATATCATTAGAATTTTTGAGCCATTTTCTTAGGCTTTCTTCGTCATTACGCATCCATCCAGCGGCAAGGGAGGTACGGAGACCGTAAAGGGTGAGGTTTGGTCCCTTTGCTCCTAAACCTGTACGATTAACCGCATGGCATTGCACGCACTGTAGAGAACCAAACAGCTGTTTACCAATTTCATAATCATCCGAATGTGCTTTCTCCCAGGCACCCGGGTTAAGTTGCGGAGATTGGCCAGGGGCTGTTTTACGAATGGAACGGTATTCTCGGTTCGCACCTGAGCCTAACTTTGGATCCGCGAAAGAGACCAATGAACCTTTGGAATAAGATTGGCTAGGGTCGTAGTTTTTGGTTTGAAGATTAGGATTTTGAGCCTCTTGAAAACGCTGGACCCATTGATCGAAGTCTTCGTCCGTCTGAGCCAAAGCACGAAATGACATGTAAGCATGTGAATTCCCACAATATTCAGCACACTGTCCATAGAAGAGACCTCCCACGGGTTCGAATTCATCGGTAAATTTTTGTTTAGCAAAAACCTGTGCACGCATCTCTCCATCATGAACGGAAGGCATAGCCGTCGCAGCATCCTCATCTCCAATAATTTTGCTCTGGTCCGCGATAAACCACATGAAGTTTTCCTGACCGGGCATGAGGTCCATTTTTCCAGCAAGTTTGGGAACCCAGAAACTATGAATTACATCCTCTGTCCGCAGGTTGATACGAACCGCTTTCGATGCAGGAAAAATTAATTCGTTGGCGGTAACAATCCCGTATTGCGGGTATTCAAAGACCCAAAAGAATCTTTTACCGGTAACATTTACGGTAATTGCACCATCAATTTGGCTGCGATCCAGCCCAAGTTTTTCAAGGGTTTCTGTATCGTTGGCGTCAGGGACTCGGTTCAATAAAACGATTCCCTGAAGGGTGGGAACAGCGAGAATCACTAGTATGATTGCAGAAGCGATAATCAAACCAGTTTCGATCATGGAGTTACCATGGGATTGAGGAGGTATTTCTTTGGCTTCTTCTGCAGTTTTAGCACGATACCTCCAGAGAACATAAAGTAAGCATCCGCCTACTGCACAGAATAAAAAGATCGTGATCCAAACGGAGAGCATGAAAACATCATACTGATTTTGGGATACCAAACCTTTGGGGTCGAGGGCAGATTGCTTATGATCAATTCGAGAACAACTGCCTGAGAGCAAGATGAGGGCACCGATAAAAAGATGCGGAAGGGAGAGGAGTTTAGATAGAATCGAGGTCATGGGTTTTAAAATTATAAGTACCTATCTATAACGAGAGCGGCAAAGAGGAGGGGTAAGTAAATAATAGTTACAATGAAAAGCTTTTTGGCAGATTGATCTCGGTTTTGCGAGGTAAAGAAACGGATCGCTGGGAGAAGTAAGTAAAGAGAAAGAAAACAGGCAGAAGCAAGGTAGAAAGGGCCTGGTTGCGATTGATTAAGTTCGAGGAAGTAGGGACAAAAAACGAATACCGTGAGCAGGATGGAGTAGAGCAAACTTTTTCGAGCAAGAGCACGACCATCCGGATCTCCTAATTGGTGGAGCTTAAATCCACCCTTGGAATAATCATCACGAAAATTCCAGGCGATGGCCATGAAGTGGGGAAGTTGCCAGGCAAAAAGGATACCAAATAAAATCCACCCGTAGATGGTGGGTGCACCTTCTGCGGCTACCCACCCAATGAGGGGAGGAAGCGCCCCTGAGATTGCCCCAACTTCCGTAGCATAAGGACTCCGTTTTTTCATGGGGGTGTATAGTAGGAGATAAACCACCAGAGTCGCGAGTGTAAGAGTGGTGGCCCAGGGATTGGTTCCAACCCAAAGAATGTAGAGGCCGATGGAAGAAAGGATCGTTCCAAAAAGGACAGCAAACTGGGGAGTCACTAACCCAGCAGGAAGCGGGCGTGAAGAAGTACGTGCCATTTGGGCATCTTCGGATTTCTCCATCCATTGATTGAGGGCCGCAGCTCCGGCCGCAGCAAGAGCCGTCCCAAGGGTGAGACATATAAAAATAGACCAATCTGCTTGGAGAGGCTCACGAACAAGGTATCCTAGGGAGGCGGTGAAAACAGATAGCAAACTCAACCGTGGCTTGGTCAGTTCGTACATGCCATGCACAGAGAAACCCGGCGAACTTGAAAGCGAGCCGGGGTGGGGCTTTGCTGGTATGGGTTTTCCTAGACTCACGTCAGTAGAATTTCTAATAATACAATTATGATTTGGCAAACAAAAGCAATCAAGGTGATAGCTACATTATTATTGATTGAAAGCTCAGCTAATAATTAGGTGCAGTTCAGTTAACTTGAGTTGTTTGGAGCAGTGGTTTAATTTTTAAAATATGAACCCATTCAAGGCTTAAAATCTCACTGATTTTTGGGAATTGAAATTGCTTGGTGGCAGAAGTTGCAATAAGACGAGATTGTGAATTTAGTACGCACTAAGGTCCTTCTTGCAGCTTTGCTTTTCCTTCTGTCATGTGAACAGAATTCGCAAAACATTGGGGTCAAAACTTCACTCAAAAACGAAGAAGTTCGAGCGAGAGTTATACTCTTGGATCATAACACCAGCACGGTTCAGGCGGAAATTCTGGGATGCGGAAAGGGGCTCCATAAAGATTGGGGTGAATTTTCGGGATTCGAAAAGTCTTTTACTGTCCAGCCAGGGGATCTAAATCTTCTTTCTTTAAAGAGTACATTCCGTGCTTCTGCTAAACTAACCTTCAGTCCACAGGAAGGAGAAAGTTATTTTCTAACCCGAGTCTGGCCAGATGATCGTGCCGAAAGAATTCGGGTCAATAATGTGAATCGGCTCCTCCGCAGGGATACATTAAGTTTGGGAGATAGTATGATTCGGTCGGTTGGGGATACTTTACCCCCTTTTGCTCTTTATGATCAAGACGGCCAAATTCTGACCACTGATTATTTTGATGGATCGGTAACCGTTTTAAATTTTATCTTCACCCGTTGTTCGATTGCAGAAATGTGCCCGGCTTCCACAATGAGGATGAAGAAACTTCAAACCTTAGCCCATAAAACTAAAGTTCCTCATGTTCGCTTTCTCTCAATAACCTTAGATCCTGATTTTGACACTCCGGGGGTTTTAAAATCTTACGCCAGGGCTTACAGCTTGGAGGAAGGTAATTTTCGTTTAGGGACGGCTAATAAATCAGTTATTGACGATCTTACCCGTCAATTCGGTATTTTTCGAAAAAATATAGATGATCTTCCTTTAGACCATACCATGAGGACGATGATTATTAATTCTAAAAGACAAATCATCTACCAGTTTCCCGGTAGCCAATGGTCTGCGGAAGATTTTCTGGCTCGGTTGCCTGAGGGTGTAGAAGGTTAAATTTGCCTGTGAAATCGTTTTTTACCTCCAAGTTTGCTCCCCTGCTTTTATCGATTCCTTTTGTGGCTATCTACTTTGTGGTGCGGTCCTTACCAGTGGAGCCATGTGATTTTCTTCATGAAGAGACCTACAACCTAGAAGGAGAGTTGGATTACTGTGGTCCGGGTGATGATGGTTTTGTGGATTTATCGATTCGACGTTGGCCGATGAGTCTGGACTTCCGTCCACTCGATCCTTTGGAAATTGGAAAACCTTGTCGCTTTGAGATGAATATCAAACAAGCGGATGGATCTCCTCTAGGGAAAGAAGATGTTGCCCTTAGCCATACCAAGAAAATTCATCTCTTGGCCATTGATCCAACGATGGACGACTACCAGCACCTTCATCCTGAACCTGACCCACTTTTTAATGGTATTTGGCGATTTACGCTTACCCCCAATAAGGCCGGGGAATATAAGGTCTACTTAGATTTAATTCCTCTTCGCAGTCCCCGAAGAGTTTTACTCGCTGCTCAATTCGAAGTCCCGGGTGAGTCCGGAGTCATCCAACCATCCGGAACCTCATTGATAGTAGAAAAGGGGGACCGTGAATTCCTTTTGGATGCATCGATTCTGGAAGGCTCTGATGATGATTGGGTTTTAACATTTTCTGCCTTGGATAAGGACGGAAAGAACCTTCCTCTCAAGCCGGTGATGGGAGCCTTTGCTCACTTGGTTGCATTTGAGCCCAATAAAGCCGGATTTGCTCATTTGCATCCCCTTGAGTACGAACCGCCTAAATCGATGGAGGATAGGAGGATTGGACCGCTTTCTTTTAACTTTAAATCTCCAGCACCTGGGAATTACCGCTTGTGGGCACAAATTAAGGTTGCTACGGATCAAGAGGAAACATTTCTTCCATTTGACTTAAAAATTTAAACCTTACACACGAACCCATCTGCGAAGTAAGAAATCAGGATTATCGTCCAATACTTCTACCGGTCGGAATTGATCTTTATAGTTGGGGAAAAACGCATCTCCGTCCGGTACTTTTCGCCTGACTTCGCTGATGAACAGTTCGTGGCATAGTGGCAGTGCCATGGAGTAGATTTCGCCACCCCCAATGATAAACAAGGTTTGGGAGGGTCCAAGAGCCTGCTGGACTTCTTCCATGGATCGAAAAACGGACATACCATCCTTCTGATTTGCGGTCCGGCTTAAGACCCAGTTTTGCCTGCTGGGTAAGGCTCCGGGAAGAGATTCCCAGGTTTTTCTTCCCATAAGAATAGTATGACCTAAAGTGATCCTTTTAAACCACTTAAGATCCTCTGAAAGTCGCCAAGGCAAGTCGCCACCTCGTCCAATCACCCCATCTTCGGCAACCGCAACAATGGCTTTGTAAGGGTGGGCAAAACTCATACGGCAATGGGTGCTTTGATCCCTGGATGTGGGTCGTAATCTACGAGTTCAAAATCCTCAAACTTGAAGTCTGTAATTTCTTTTTGCTCCCCATGAATAAGCATTCTGGGTTTGGGCCGAGGTTCGCGTGAAAGTTGGAGATCCGCTTGTTCACGATGATTGGAATAGAGGTGTAGATCTCCAAAGGTATGAACAAATTCATGGGCCTGGAGGTTACAGATTTTGGCAATCATCATCGTGAGCAGAGCATAGGATGCAATGTTGAAGGGAACCCCAAGGAACAGGTCGGCACTGCGTTGGTAGAGCTGGCAGCTTAATTTTCCATCTGCGACATAAAATTGAAACAGAGCATGACATGGGGGGAGGGCCATGAGGTGCAGTTCACCTGGGTTCCATGCACAAACGAGGTGTCTTCGGCTATCCGGGTTTTCTCGGATGGATCGAATTACTTCATCGATTTGATTTACGGATCCACTGCCATCCGATTTTTTCCAGTCCGTCCACTGGGCGCCGTAAACCCTCCCAAGATCACCGTTTTCATCGGCCCACTCGTCCCAGATAGAAACTTTGTTTTCCTGAAGATAGCCCACATTGGTGTCCCCATTTAAAAACCAAAGCAATTCATGGATGATCGACCGAAGGTGAAGCTTTTTTGTCGTCAGGAGGGGAAACCCATCGTGGAGACTGAATCTTACCTGCTCGCCAAAGACAGACCAGGTGCCAGTACCTGTACGGTCACTACGATAGACTCCTTCGTCCATTAATCTTTGAAGTAAGGATAAATAAGCTTTCATTTTTTAAAGGGTTCGATCTTGATGAAGGGTGTAGAGAATTGTATATGTTTTATTCATGAGCCGTTCGGTAAAGTCGAGGATTTCCTGCATCTTTTGTCTGATGTTTTTTGGAGGAATTCAGGATAGTTATGCTCAGCAGAAAGCGAACGATTTTACTAAAAGAGTGCAAAGACTGGATGGTAAGATGAGTTCCCTGAGTGGGCGTGCTTCCAAGTTCAATAGGCTAAGTCCATCCTCTTCCCGCAGAATAACGGTTGAAGAGTGGCCTTCTCACTTTTCCCCTTTTGGTGGAAAAAGGTTTCCCATGGGGAATGCGAAAATTCTGGGAAGAGAGAGATTTACAACGACTCAAATCGAGATTGAAACACCTTTGAACGATCAGATTGCCCAGGAAAACTTTAAGCGGGCTAACAACCAAAATCTTTCCAAGCGCGATCCAGCCGCAAATGCGGTTGAGTTCAGGGACGCTTATTACGCTCGATTGAATGATCGAGTGGATGAATGGATGGACAAAGTGAACAATATGTCCCTTCAAGATATCAACCGCTATCAGTTCCGCCGAGATCGACCCAAAGAACCTGGCTTTCCAGTCCAGCGTGCGGGTGCTTCAGGGGCGACTGATGCCATAAGGCAGAGTCCGGTCCAAGGTTCTGGCTTACCTTCCACCAGAGGACAAGCAATTCCCTCGGGCAATAGTAACTACTGGATGGGGCCGAAAAAAATATCTAATTCAACTTCCTCGGTAAGAAGGAGTCCTCAAGAGTCATCCTCCTCTTCTTTTCAATCAAGTTCGCCCCCGGAAAAGTTCAAAGCGTCCCCCAAACCCATCCTTGGGCCCAAAACGATTCGGGTTGAAGTTGGGGCAAGCGAATGATTCACGCTTGCCAGAATGAATGGGATTCTTAGTTTATCCCTTTACTTTAAATTAAGGACGGCTAGCTCAGTTGGTTAGAGCGACTGGTTTACACCCAGTAGGTCACAGGTTCGAGTCCTGTGCCGTCCACCATTTCCCACTTAATCCGTCATGCGTCACGTTATATCCGTACTAGTTGAAAATAAATTCGGGGTTCTTGCCCGAATTGCCGGACTTTTTAGCGGTCGTGGTTTCAATATTGATACGCTGAATGTTGCTCCTACTCATGCAAACGGCCGCTCACGTATTACTGCTACGCTCAACGGAGATGAAAAAGCTTTGGATCAATGCATCAAACAATTGGATAAATTAGTCGATGTGATTCAGGTCGAAAATTACCATGGGGATGAGGCAGTAGGACGGGAGCTTGTCTTATTGAAAGTGGACGCTGATTCGAAAACCAGATCCGAAATAACCCAGATTTGTGATGTTTTCCGTGGTAAGATCATCGATGTAGCTCCTACCAGCCTGATTATCGAGGCGACTGGAAATGAAAACAAGATTAAAGCTTTTCTTAATCTCCTTGAGTCGTTCGGCGTAAGTGAACTGGCCCGCACAGGAGTTGTCTCCCTCAGAAGAGGGCTTAACGAAAATTGATTTTAAAACCGGAAACTATTAACCTAGTAACCCCAAAATAGCATAATGCCTGCGAAAGTATACACGCACAAGGAGGCGAAAATAACTCCTCTGAAAAAGAAAACGCTTGCCGTCATTGGTTACGGCTCCCAAGGACACGCTCACGCCCTCAATCTGAAAGATAGTGGATTGAATGTGATCATCGGTCTTTACAAAGGTAGCAAGTCCATTCGTGTGGCCAAGCGTCATGGGTTTGAGGTCTTTGAAGTAGCCGAAGCCGTGCAAAAAGCCGATGTCATCATGATCGGTGTTCCTGACATGAAACAGGCTGAGGTCTATGAGACTGAGATTAAGCCCAATCTTTCTAATGGGAAAACCCTTCTATTCACACATGGATTTGCGATTCACTTCGGCTTAATCAAACCTCCTCGCGGGGTAAGTGTAATCATGGTCGCTCCTAAAGGACCTGGGCATCTGGTTCGCTCCCAGTTCAAAGAGGGGAAGGGAGTACCTGCCCTTTTTGCTGTGCTTAAAGGTTCGGCCAAGGATTCTAAGCAAATTGCGCTCGCCTGGGCTGCAGGTGTTGGAGGTGCCAAAGCCGGTATTTTGGAAACCACTTTTAAGGAAGAAACGGAAACGGATTTATTTGGGGAGCAAGCCGTTCTTTGTGGGGGTGCATCGGCCCTTGTCCAAGCCGGTTTCGAGACCCTTGTGGAAGCTGGTTATGCCCCTGAAATGGCTTATTTTGAGTGCTTGCATGAGCTCAAGCTTATCGTGGATCTTATGATCGAGTCCGGTATTGCAGGAATGAGGTTTTCGATTTCTGAAACTGCAAAGTATGGAGATATTACCCGTGGACCCAGAGTAGTGAATGCCAATGTTAAGAAATCGATGAAAACCATCCTTAAGGAAATCCAAAGTGGAAAATTCGCCAAGGAATGGATCAAGGAACACCAAGCTGGACTTCCTAACTACAATAAATTGCTTGAAGAAGGAGAGAACCATCCGATCGAGGTTACTGGAAGAAGTTTGCGTGCAGTGATGCCTTGGATACCTAAGAAAAATATTAAGGGTGCCCAGGCTTCCTACTCCTAATCTTTTCTCACATCGTTGGGTTTTCTTGTATGGCCCAGCTCCTTTAGATCCATTGGCTGCATAAAGCTATGGCATCCAAGCCCTTAGTCTTAGCCACTCGTCGCAGTCCTCTTGCCCTAAAGCAGGCGGAATTGGTTGCTGAGCGTATTATTGGTAAACTCAAAAGGGAAGTAGTCTTACTTCCTATGGTTACAACGGGAGATCGTCAGACTGATTGGTCTTTGGAGAAAACGGGAGGGAAGGGTTTATTTACCAAAGAGCTTGAATTGGCTTTGCTTGATGGGCGGGCCGATCTCGCTGTACATAGTGCAAAAGATATGCCCACCGACATACCAAAAGGCTTGGATCTTGTGGCTTTTTTACCACGGGAAAACCCGGCAGATATTTTGGTTATCAAGGAAGGAGTCTCGCTTCCTAACAAAATTGCAAGTGGAAGCCCGCGAAGGAGAGCCCAGGCCAGCCTGATGTTTCCTCGTGCCAATTGGGTCGAATTTCGTGGCAATGTAGAAACCCGTTTACAAAAGATCGTGCAAAGCGGAGAAGCAGAAGCCACCCTGCTCGCAGCAGCTGGATTAAATCGCCTAAATATCCATGAATATGAAGGGCTTACCTTTACCCATTTGAATTTCGAACAGATGGTGCCTGCTCCTGGTCAGGGAGCCATTGCAATTCAGGCAAGAACCGAAGAAAAACCTTTTTTTATTCCTTTAAATGATTCTGATACCGAGCAAGCCGTGTTAATGGAAAGATCGGTGTTAAATGCCTTTGGGGGAGGGTGTCAGGTCGCTCTTGGAGCTCATTTTTCTAAAGATCAAGGTATCCTTCACTTTTTCCATGAAGCTTGTGGAATTAAATGTTTGAAGATTGATAATCGAGAGCAAGAAGCCTGGTTAAGTGAATTAATCGAATGGACAAAAAAGAAGTAAATCAAGGAATCGTTTATCTTGTGGGTGCGGGTCCTGGAGATCCCAACTTAATCACCTTAAGAGCCCGTGAGTTGATAGAATCTTGCGATGTTTTAGTGTATGACCATCTGGCTAATCGTAGATTACATGATTGGGCTCCCTCCAATTGTGAAAGAATTGATGTGGGGAAAAGTCCAGGGCGGCATACCATGGACCAGTTGGAAATCAGTAAAATCTTGGTGGAAAAAGCCCAAGATGGCTTGAAGGTGGTACGTTTAAAGGGTGGGGATCCTTTTGTTTTTGGACGGTGTGCCGAGGAAATGCTCGCTCTCGATAAAGAAGGAGTGCCTTACGAAGTAGTCCCTGGGGTTACAGCGGCTCTAGCTTGTGCTGCCTATGCGGGTATCCCTTTATCTCACCGTGATTTTGGGTCTTCGATTTCATTTCTTACTGGGCACGAAGATGTAGCCAAAGAATCCTTACGAGTAAACTTTGAGAAATTTTCTGAGGTTGGAGGTACCCTTTGCATTTATATGGGGATGAGCAAGCTGGAGGAGATTGTTGGAAAATTGATCGATGGAGGATTACCAGGGGACAAGCCAGCAGCCATAGTGTCCCATGGGACCCTACCCATTCAAAAAAAATTACTGGCTCCTTTGGGAGATCTGGTTGAGCAGGCAAAAGAGAAAAACTTCCTTGCACCTGCCATTATATTCGTTGGGAACTCGATTGGGTTGTCCCGAACTGTTACTTGGTTTGAACAAAAACCACTTCTGGGCCGAAGAATTGCTCTTACCCGTGCATCCGGACAAAAAAGTAGAATGCGATCTGCCCTGGAAAGTCTGGGTGCTGAGGTGTTGGATCTTCCACTGATCCAAATCCAACCTGCTGAAGATCGAAAATTAATTGCCGAGGTTTTTGCTGGGATTGCCAGTTATGAATGGGTTGTTTTCACAAGTGCGAATGGTGCCCGTGAATTCATGAAATTATTTTTCCGGGCTTTTTCGGATATAAGAAGTTTTGGTCCGATGAGAATTGCTTGTGTGGGCGAATCCACTGCAGATGTTTTCAAGCAATATAACTTGAATGTTGAGTTGGTAGCGAAAGATTCAACCGCAGAAAGTTTAGCTAAAGAATTGGTTGCCACGGACAGTCTGGACAGTGCGAATGTTTTGGTTGTAAGTGGAAATCGGAATCGTGAAATTATGGTGGAAATGCTCGAAGGGGTGGGGCGTGCGATTGTGGATACATTGCCCGTTTACCAAACTGACTTTGCCGATGTGCTGGAAGCTCCGGATTTTTTGAGGTTTAAAAAAGAAGGAGCGGATGCGATTGTTTTCACAAGTTCCTCCACCGCTCTCTCCTATGTTGAACAGTCGGAAGATATTGTATTTGAACCGGATGCCCTAACTCCTATTTTATGTAGTTTTGGTCCCCAAACGACCAAGACGCTTGAGGAAAATGAGCTTACGGTTGGTTTAGAATCTTCCCATCCAAGTTTGGATGGCTTGTGCAAGTCCCTCATTACATATTTTGCAAAATCCTGATGAGACCGAAGCTGGTTAAATTCTGCGGGATCACCCAATCCACAGACGCCCAGTATTGTGTCGATCTGGGTGCCGATGCACTGGGCTTTATTTTTCACCCACAATCCCCCAGAAATTTATCCATCGAACAATTTCGAAACCTGTCTGGGCAGATCGATTTTAAAGGATGCATCAAAGTTGCAGTGGCAGTGACTCCAGATCAGAAATTGATCGAAAGTTTAATTTCGTTGGGGTTTGAAAAATTTCAGTTTCACTTTCCTTTGGATCTTTCCAAAGAGGAGGTAAAGAAATGGTCTGAATTAGTTGGCAAAGAAAACCTTTGGCTTGCACCCAAATTAAAACCCTCGGATCACTTCCCGCACGACTACCTCGAAGAAGCGAGCACTTTTCTGATAGATGCTTACTCTGAGAAATCCTTCGGAGGCACTGGACAAACTGCAGACTGGGGGAGGTTTTCAAATTTGAAACAAGAATTCCCTGAAAATCTCTGGGTTTTAGCCGGTGGATTGAGTCCCAGTAACCTTGAGGAAGCCATCTTACGAAATCTTCCTCAAGGGGTCGATATCAACAGCGGAGTAGAATCAGCTCCAGGTGTTAAAAATACCGAAAAAATCGATCAGATTTTCTCCGTCCTGAAAAAATTTACAGACCCAAGCGGATCTATTTAAACTGCTTAGCAAGCCTAGCCAATTGCTTGGGGTCCATACCTTCGAGGTCGGGCATTCCACCCCCTCCTCCAAAGGCGTTCATCAATTGTTTCATTTTACCACCCTTCATTTTTCTCATCATTTTTTGCATTTGAGAAAATTGTTTGATCAGTAAATTAACATCCCGAATTTGAACTCCAGCCCCATCGGCAATCCGTTTTCTACGGGAACCCCCGATTATTCTCGGGAACTTCCTTTCCTGCTTGGTCATGGAAAGAATAATCGCTTCGTGTCTACCCAGGGCGGCTTCTTCTTTGTCCCCAACTTGTACATTTCCCATACCTGGAAGCATCTTTGCAATGGATCCCATCGACCCGAGCTTTTTCATCTGCTTCATTTGAGCGAGGAAATCCTCGAAATCAAATTCGGCTTTAAGCATTTTTTCTGCCATGCGAGCCGATTCTTCCTCATCGAAGTGTTCCTGAGCTTTCTCAACCAAGGAGACGACATCCCCCATACCAAGGATTCGCGAGGCAAGTCGGTCTGGGTGAAAGGTTTCAAACTCATCGATTTTCTCGCCTGTGCCTATGAATTTTATGGGGGCACCCGTTACTTTCTTCATCGAAAGGGCAGCACCTCCTCGGGCGTCGCCATCCGTTTTTGTGAGGATGATTCCAGTTAAACCAAGTCTTTCATTAAAAGTTTTAGCCACATTGACAGCTTCCTGTCCGAGTGCGGAGTCTGCTACCAACAAAATTTCATGGGGATCGATCTTACGTTTTAGATCCTCAAGCTCGGAAACCAATTCATCATCAATTTGTAAGCGGCCTGCGGTATCAAAAATTACAAGATCTGAACCATGAGACTTGGAGCTTTCCCAACCCGCCCTAGCGATAGCAGGAACATCTTGGTTTCCACGATCCGCATAAAATGAGAAATTTTCTTGCTTGGCCAGGAATTCCAACTGATCAATCGCGGCAGGTCGGTAGACATCACAGGCAACCAACATTGGTTTTCTGCCACTTTTGGAGAGGTGCTTAGCTAGTTTTGCAGAGGTGGTCGTTTTTCCTGCGCCATGTAGACCCACCATGAGCACCCGCAAAGGACGATCCTCTTTTATCTCTGAATTTCCTTCCCCGAGAAGTCGGACTAATTCATCGTTGATGATTTTTACGACTTGTTGTCCTGGGGAGACAGCTTTTAAAACATCCTGACCGAGGCAGGAAGCCTTGACATCATCAATAAACTCCCGGGCGATCCGAAAATGGACATCGGCAGAAAGGAGGGCTTTTCGCACTTCGGTAAGTGCTTCGGAAATATTGTCTTCCGTTAGTTTACTTTTGCCTCCAATCGATCGAAGAACGGTGCTTAATTTATCAGTTAAACTCTCAAACATGGGGATGTAAACATGACATTGACTTGCGAGCGGGGAAAGCCCGAAATCCTCTGCTTTCTTTACGCGTTGCCAAATAACCCGAATAGCTTAGTCTATCTTTTTCCCTTTTATTATTTACCACCCTATGAAGATTCTTGTCGCGGATCGTATCTCTCCACTCGGAGTGGAATTTCTCAAAAAGCAGGACGGTTTTACTGTTGTTGAAGCCTATGGTTCATCACCTGAAGAGGTGATTCAACATGCAAAAGATGCATCCGCAATCATCGTTCGTAGTGACACTCAAATCACTCGGGATGTCATGGAAGCAGCTCCCCTGCTGAAGGCAGTAGGTCGGGCAGGTGTAGGGGTTGATAACATAGACATAGAGGCAGCCACCGAGCGTGGAGTGATCGTTATGAACACTCCTGGTGGAAATACGATCGCTACGGCTGAATTAACTTTTACTCACATGCTTTGTGGAACCCGACCCATTGTCCGCGGAGCTAGCGGGATGAGGGAAGGGAAATGGGAGCGTAAACTTCTCAAAGGATCAGAATTAAGGAATAAGACTCTGGCCGTTCTTGGCATGGGTAGAATAGGGGCGGAAGTTGCTAAGCGTGCCCAGGCCTTTGAGATGACTGTCCTTGCATATGACCCCTACTTAACAGACGAAAAAGCGAAAGAACTCGAGGTTGAAAAAGTTGACTTGGATGGAGCTTTTTCTCGGGCCGACTATCTCACCGTCCATATGCCCATGACTGCAGAAACTAAGGGCATGGTGGATGAGGCTGCATTTGCAAAAATGAAGGACGGTGTGCGTGTATTTAACTGTGCCCGAGGTGGAATTATCAAAGAATCGGCTCTTGTTGAGGCCCTGAAGAGCGGAAAAGTGGCTGCTGCTGGACTGGATGTTTATGAGCAGGAGCCTCTTCCAGAAGATCACGAATTTCGATCCTTAGAAAATTTAACCTTAACCCCTCATTTGGGTGCATCGACCGAAGAAGCACAGGAAAGTGTCGGGGTGGAAATTGCTGAAGCAATCGCAGAGGTTTTGCAGGGCGGGCGTATACGAAACGCAATCAATATGCCTTCGATTGATCCCAAGGACTTAGTTACCCTGAGTCCTTACCTTGAGCTATGCATGCGGTTGGGTGCTTTTGCCCGTCAGGCATGCCAAAATACGGTCCAGTCTTTGCACATCACCTATTGGGGAGGAATGGTTGAGTTTGATACAATTCCATTAACAAGGGCTGTGCAAAAGGGCTGGCTCAAAGGAATTGCTGGAGATGAGGGAGTCAATGATGTCAATGCCCCTTATAAAATAAAAGCAATGGGCATTAAGGTCGAAACCACAACCTCTTCCTCTTCGGTTGATTACAACGAATTGATTGAGGTGCGAACCATCGATGCAGATGGAAAAGAACAGTCCGTCCGGGGAACCATCATTGGTAAGAATGCAGATCCCAGAATTGTGGAAGTCGATGGAGAAGCGATCGAAGCCCGTCCAGTCGATACCTTATTGGTAGTGCGCAACTTGGATAAGCCCGGGATTGTGGGTAAAGTAGGGACTATTCTTGGTGAGTTTGGGGTAAACATAGCAAACATGTCCCTTAGCCGTTCTGAGGGTTCCGAGTCTGCCTTAACCATTTTAGAGTTGGATGATGAACCATCCGCTGAAGTTTTGAAGAAGCTGGTATCAGATTCTGATATTCAGGAAGCCCGGGTATCTAGGCAGAACTAAGCTTTTTGTAATTCTTTTTTGTCGGATGTTCTCCATCGAAACCATTGCCGTTTTAATCATCGGATATTTGATTGGTTCGATTCCCTGGGCTGTGATCATTGCGAAGCGGGCAGGGGTGGATATCTTCTCGGTTGGAAGCGGAAATCCTGGAGCCACAAATGTTTTACGTACACTGGGGAAGCCAATGGGATACTCTGTTTTTGTGCTGGATTTCCTCAAAGGCGTACTCGCTGTTTGCTGGTTTCAGTTTCCCTTGTTTTCGTTTTCTGGAGATTTGACTCTGGGCTTATGGGGACTCCCCGCTGCGGTCGTTGGCCATACTTATCCGATTTTTACGGGGTTTCGAGGAGGGAAAGGGGTCGCCACGGCCATGGGAGGATTACTGGCTGTAATGCCTGCCTGCTTATTGGTTGGTTTGTTTGTATGGCTACTTACCTTTTACCTTACCAAATATGTGGCGGTCGCATCGATTGCTTTTGGACTAAGCCTCCCTGTTTGTTCCCTGGTTTTTTCTGCGAGTGACCATGGAGCTGTTGGGCAAACAATATTAGCCTTTGTGGTTATGGGTTGGATTGTATGGAGACATCGTTCCAACCTTGTGCGCCTCCGTGCAGGTACAGAAAATCGTTTCGAAAAAAAAGCCAAAAATAGAGGCTAGTAATCTTTTATGACCATATCAAATAAAGAACCCACCAAGGTTATTCGGATTGGTATATTGGGTTTGGGCACGGTGGGTCAGGGAACATGGAAACATTTGGTTTGCAATGCTGAGTTTTGGCCCAAAATTTTAGGAGTTGAACTCATCCCCACTCGTGCATCGGTTCGCAACCTTGAAAAGGAGAGGGAGGTGTCGATAGAGTCTCATCAGCTTACTACGGATTCACACTCGATTGTGGATGATCCAAACATCGATTTAATTTGCGAATTAATTGGCGGAGTTGAGGAGGCAAGGGAGCTAACCTTGCGAGCATTTGCCCAGGGGAAATCTGTGGTTACCGCGAATAAAGCACTCATCTGCGAACATGGTCAGGAGCTTTTTAAAGCGGCGGAGGATGCAGGTGTGGGCTACGGCTTTGAAGCGAGCGTAGCCGGTGGAATTCCCATCATCAAGGTTCTACGCGAGAGCTTGGTCTCGAACGAGTTCCCCCTTATCTATGGCATTTTGAACGGCACATCCAATTACATCCTTACCCGCATGGAAAAAGAAGGTGCGAGCTTTGATCAGGTGCTTGGAGATGCCCGAGATCTTGGCTATGTGGAAGCGGATGAAGCTCTTGATCTCGACGGCGTGGATGCGGCTCATAAAGCGGTTATTTTAGCTTATCTGGCCCACGGTATCTGGGTGAATTTGAATGAAGTTACCGTCGAAGGCATTCGCCGGATTTCCAATCAAGACTTAAAGGCAGCTGAAGACCTAGGTTGCAGGATAAAATTGATTGGAGTCATTCGAAGGAATTTCTCCAACAACCATGTTGCTGTGGCAGTTCACCCCGCATTGATTCCTCTCGAGGAGACGATTGCGAGAACCGATGGGGTGCATAACGGGGTTTGCTTAAATGGAAGCGTAGTAGGCACGGTTGTTTTAACAGGTCGGGGAGCTGGTCAGGACCCAACGGCCAGTTCCGTTATTTCTGATTTGGTTGATGTGGTAAAACATACCAGAGAGATTTCGTCGATGCCCAAACTTTTGCATGTTTCTTCGAGTGCCTGTTCCCCGGCTTCTCCTGAAGAAATAGATGGTCGTTTTTATTTGCGATTACTGGTGGATGACCGACCAGGTCAGTTGGCTAAAATTGCTGAGTGTATGGCAGATGTGGGAATCAGTCTAGCCACCGTTTCTCAAACTCCCCACGAGAACAATGAACCCGCCAGTCTCATTCTCACGACTCACCAAACAAACGAACACTTAATTTCTCTCGCACTGGAAAAGTTAAAAAATCTGCCAGGTGTGATGGAAGAGCCTGTGCTTTTCCGAATGTTTGATCCAAACGGCGTATCTTAAGATGAATGTGGTGGTACAAAAATATGGCGGAACATCGGTTGCAGATGTGGACCGGATTAAAAAAGTAGCTCGTCGGGTTAAATCGACAGTGGATGCTGGTTTGGGTGTTTTGGTCGTTGTTTCTGCACGGGCAGGGGTGACCAATCAATTAATTGACCGAGCTAAAGCCATTCAAAAAAGCCCATCTGAAAGGGAGCTGGATATGCTTATGACCTGTGGTGAGCAGGAAACGATTGCACTTCTTTGTATGGCCTTACATGCCATTGATGTTCCTGCGATTTCCAGAACCGGTTGGCAGGTTGGAATTGTCACCGAAGGCTTGCATGCGAAAGCCCGGATACGAGAAGTCAAAGGAGGAGATTTACGCAAACAATTGCGAGCTGGAAATGTGGTAGTGGTCGCTGGGTTTCAGGGAGTTAATGAAAATGGGGATGTGACTACTTTTGGTCGGGGTGGTTCCGATCTAAGTGCGATTGCATTGGCTGGTTCATTAAACGCGAAAGCCTGCCAAATATACACCGATGTGGAAGGAGTTTACACCGCAGATCCAAGAATTGTTCCAGACGCCAGAAAAATTCCAGAAATCAATTATGAAGAGATGTTGGAGCTAGCGAGTAGCGGTTCCAAGGTTATGCAAACCCGTGCGGTCGAGTTTGCACAGAAGCACGATATACCATTCGAAGTTCGTTCAAGTTTTTCCAAAAAATCAGGTACCATGGTTAAAAAGAAAGTAAAATCATTGGAGGATATGCTGGTCAGCGGCGTAGCCACAGACAAAAATCAAGTCCGCATCAGTGTGACCGAGTTACCCGATCGTCCGGGGGCTGCTGCAGCAGTTTTCAAAGTGATGGCTGAAGCAGGTGTGATCGTGGATATGATTATTCAAAATGTCGGTCGCCAGGGATTGGCTAATCTTTCCTTTACTGTCCCCACGGAGGACGCCTTTCGGGCAGAAAAAGCTTTGAAGGAACATTTTGCAGATGGGAATGGCGGGAAGCTCGGTAAAAGCACCAATATTATCAAGGTATCTGTGGTTGGCGTAGGGATGCGTTCTCACTCTGGGGTAGCGGCTACTTTCTTTGATGCTCTAGCAAATGCTGGAATTAATATGCTCATGATCAGTACTTCCGAGATCAAAATATCTGTGGCCGTCGAACCAGATAGCGGAGATGAAGCTACCCGGGTGGCTCACCAAGCATTTGATTTGGGGAAGTAGGATTCGACCTTAATGCATATGCAGTACCTCAGTACGCGTGGAGGTGCCGAACCGGTCCTTTTCTCTGAAGCGGTTTCTCAAGGATTGGCTCCAGATGGAGGGTTGTACCTGCCGGTTTCCTTTCCCGACCTATCAGATCAGTTAGATCGTTGGACAACCTTGTCTTATCCAGAACTTTGCTATGAATTCTTCAAATACTTCGCGACCGATCTAGAGGATTCAGATCTTCGCGATGCCATTTTCAAAGCCTATTCAAACTTTTCACATTCGGAAATTGCTCCACTTGTTCCTTTGAGTGAAAACTGGCAGGTTTTGGAGCTTTTTCATGGACCAACTTTGGCATTCAAGGATTTCGCTCTGCAACTGCTGGGTAATTTCTACGAATTACAAATCAGAAGAACAGGTCGTGAGCTTTGTGTTTTAGGTGCGACTTCTGGGGATACCGGTGCAGCTGCCATCTCTGGTTTACTAGGGAAGTCTGGTGTCACGGTATTTATACTTTATCCAGATGGGAAAGTATCTCCTTTGCAGGAAAGGCAGATGACCTGTACGGGTGCTGATAATGTTTTCCCTTTGGCGATTGAGGGAACCTTTGATGATGCCCAAAAAACGGTGAAGGAATTATTTGGCGATCTTTCTTTTCGTGAATCAATGGGTCTTTCCGCGGTGAATTCAATCAACCTGGCCAGAATCCTCGCTCAGTCGGTTTACTATTTATACGCATGGCTAAGGCTCTCTCCAAAGGATCGTGAGGTCACTCAATTTGTTGTACCTACCGGGAATTTCGGAAATGTTTTCGCTGGCTGGTTACTTACAAAGATGGGAATTCAGATGGGTGGCTTCCGGGTGGCCACCAATCAGAATGATGTACTCCATCGACTCTTTGATTCAGGAAACTATTTATTAGGAGATGTAAGTCCGAGCTTGGCCCCGTCCATGGATATTCAGGTGGCGTCGAATTTTGAGCGCCTTCTTTTTTATTTTTTTGAGGGGAATGCAGAGCGAGTGAATGAGGTGATGCATAAATTTAGATCTGAAGGAAGATACTCCTTTGAGGACTTTTCTATTGCAGGTTTTTCCAGTTCTTCCACTTCTGACTCTGAGATTCCTGAATTGATCCAAAAGGTTTGGACAGAACATCAATACCTAGTTGACCCTCATACAGCTTGTGCATTCAAAAATTTATCTATTACTGATCGGGCCGTCATCTTGGCCACAGCTCACCCAGCAAAATTCCCACAGGTTTTTGAGCAGGCTGGATTGGGCAAGCCAACTTCACCTGTTCTAGATGCCTTGCTCGATCAATCTCCTCAAAAATATAAAATCAGCGTGGACTCGGGTGCGGTTCGTTCCTTTATCGAAAAGAAATTGAAGCCTGCTTAAGAACGCACGCTTGATTTCTGCATACTCTTCAACCAGCAGACCAAAGAGTGAAAGCACCCGTCGTATTTTTGCGTGGTGGAGGGTTAGGTGATTTTATTTTGATCCTTCCTTTGGTGAAACTTGCTTATCAAAGAGGGCACTCGGTTCGTCTATATGCGAGAAGTCATTATACAAAATTGCTAGATTCGAAATGGAGTTGGATCGAAGTCGAGGATATCGATGAGCTTGATGGCAAACCTCCACCCAACATTAAAGGGTCAATTGTGGTAAGTTTTTGGACGGATGAAAGCTGGAAGCAAGAAATGGAGCAGCACGGTGTAACCCAAAGTTATGCAATCGATCCAAGGCCAAAGGATGGAGACAGCTTTTTGGAACAGGCTTGTCAAAGACTAGGTTGGGAATTGCCTGAAAATTATAAGACCGATCCGGTGCTCGATGATCATTGGAATGGACAAGACCGCACCTATTGGATTCACCCTGGGAGTGGTGGTTCGAATAAAAATTTACCGATAGTGGATTTTGTTATTCGGGCTCAAAACTGGTTGGAATCTAGACCGGATCGGGAAGTCATTTTTTCTTTTGGAGAAGCGGACCAGCAAGTGAAAGAGATGGTAAGGTCGAATGAAATCACCCAAAGCCCAAGAGTCCATATTGTGGAACCAGAGACTGTTGTGGAATTAAAAAAGCAACTTCTTAGCTTTGCAGATCAGTATCTGGGTAATGACTCGGGACCCGGGCATTTGGCCGCCAATTTAGGTATCCCCACAGAGATATGGTTTCGCAGCACAAATGCTTCTGTCTGGAAACCAACCGGACCCAGGCTGTTGGGCTAGGTTGCTGAATCCGATTCGAGTAGGATTTTATAGGTAACTGAGTCTACGAGTGCTTCCCAACTCGCAGTAATCACATTGTCACTCACCCCAACGGTTCCCCAGGTTGAGGTACCATCAGTTGATTCTACATGTACCCTGGTTATTGCATCCGTACCTTGATTGCTTTCCAAAATACGAACCTTGAAGTCCACTAATTTTACCTGAGCAATGTAAGGGAAGTCCTTTACTAAAGCTTTTCTTAGGGCGTGGTCCAATGCAGATACTGGACCATTGCCTTCAGCAACTACATGCCGGATTTCATCTTTAATACGAAGTTTAACTGTTGCTTCGGAGGTCACACCATCGTCCTGATTGATACCTTCTACACCCACATGATATTTGAGGATATCAAAGGCAAGTTCTTCACCGCGAAGAAACCTACGAAGAAGAAGGTCAAAAGAGGCATCTGCAGATTCAAATTCATAGCCTCGAAATTCGAGGGCTTTTAATTCTTCCAAAAACGATTTCATCTCTGGTGATCTGCCATCCACATCCATGCCCATCTCTTTGGCTTTGAGCATAATACTACTTCGACCAGACATGTCGGAAACAAGCACTCGGGTACGATTTCCCACCGTAGCTGGATCAATGTGCTCATAGCTGCGGGTGGACTTGGACGCTGCATCCGCATGCACGCCACCCTTGTGAGCAAAGGATGCTGCCCCAACATAGGGTGCACGAATGTCTGGCCTAAGGTTTGTGGAATCGTCAATGAACAGAGAGAGGTCTCGGAGTTTTGATAGATTTTTTCCGCAATTGGTCTTCCTCTCCATTTTTAATTCAAGGTTTGGAATAATCGTGGTCAGGTTGGCGTTTCCGTTTCTTTCCCCATAGCCATTCATGGTCCCTTGAACCATCACTGCACCCGCTTCCACGCCTGTCAGGCTCACGGCAACACCCACTCCGGCATCGTTATGACAATGCACTCCAATTTTGGATTCAGGAAAGCGTTCCACTACGGTTTTCGTAGCCAAGTGAAATGGGGTGACCAGTTTTCCACCATTGGTTTCGCAAAGAGTTAAAAAGTCTGCCCCTCCACGAGCCGCTGCCGCGAGGGAGGAAAGGGCATATTCTGGGTTGTCCTCAAATCCGTCAAAAAAATGTTCAGCATCGTAGACCACTTCTTTTCCCATTTCTTTGAGGTAACGGACTGTATCTTCAATCATGAGAAGATTTTCTTCAGGTGTTGTTCTGAGCACATCTGTCACATGCAAGAGCCACGATTTTCCAAAAATGGTTACAACAGGAGTGTTCGCATCGAGGAGCAACTTAACCTGAGCATCTTCCTCAACAGGTGTATTGGCTCGGCGGGTCGACCCAAATGCGGCTATCTTTGCATGGGAAAGGTTTACATCGACTGCTTGTTCGAAAAAGGCCATGTCACGGGGATTACTCCCGGGCCATCCTCCTTCAATGTAATCGACTCCAAACTGATCAAGCTTTTGGGCTACCCGCAGTTTGGATGCCACCGTAAACGATACTCCTTCAGCCTGAGAGCCATCCCTCAGGGTTGTATCGTAGATCAAAATATTATTATTACCCATATTTATATAACTGGTGCATTGTTATAAATAGTACTTCGTGCAAAAGGGTGCAAGGGATAGTTAACAAGCTCTTGGAAGGTACCAAGCGAATCACAGAGTTTCTTCTATGAGGTTGGCAATGCTCATTTATTTATCCTAGGGTTTCGGTGTGTCTTCTTCACTTAATAGTCATCTGGCTAGTAAACTTTTTGATTCCTTAAGGAGTGCTCCCTTTAAGGAATTTATTTCTGATTACGGACTCCCTCTTCCCAAAAAATTGAGTCGAGGCATGACTCTTACCCTTTCTCTGCTCTTCAGTGCTTTCCTTAACCAAAGACTTGGTGCAGAAAAGCGTGTGGGTGTGGTGCTTCCTGCTGGTTTCGGAGGAATTTTATCCAATTTGGCCCTCTTTCTGAGTGACCGTGTTCCAGTTAATCTTAACTTCACTTTGGGGTATCATATAAACGCAGAAATTATTCAAAGGACGGGATTAAAAGCTGTGATAACGGCAACGCCAATCATGCAAAAATTCCCCGAGTTTCCGTGGCCAAGAGATTGTATCTTGGTTGATCAAGTTCTGAAGGATTTCATTAAAAAGAAGTTCTTAATTTTTATTACTTATGTAAAAGTGCTTTTTTTCCCAAGATGGGTGCGGGCCAGCTTTAAAATTCCAAGAATTGGAGGAAGCAAAACTGCGGTATTACTTTTCACAAGTGGAAGTTCGGGTAAGCCTAAAGGTGTGCCTCTGAGTCACTCCAATATCCTCGCTAATTGCGAACAAATGTCTGCTTTAAATTTATTTGAGGAAGATACCAAGGTTCTACTTAATCTCCCTTTTTTCCATTGTTTTGGGCTATGTGTGGGAATGATTTTTTCAACCTTGCGTGGTATGGTACTTGTCTGCACCCCGAGTCCCTTGGATAGTAAACTAAGCTTGAAAGCTATTCGGGAACAAAAAGTTGAGATCCTTCTCGGTACCCCAACCTTTTTACGGGGGTATTTAAATTTAGCGAATGAAGAGGATTTATTAAGTGTGAAATATGTTGTCAGTGGAGCCGAAAAAAGTCCTCCAGGATTCAGCACTCAATGGGAGAAGAAGGTAGCATGCGAATACTTGGAGGGGTACGGGCTAACAGAGACTTCTCCAGCTATTTCATTTAATTTACCGGGTAATCAGAAAAAAGAGGCATCCGTCGGACGATTGCTTCAGGGAATTGAGTGTAAAACCATCGACCCCGAGAATGGTAAAGAAACCAATCGAGAGGAGGGGGGTGTTCTCTGTTTTAGGGGACCTAATGTTTTCAGAGGTTATTGGGAAGATGATGTATTATCCAAAAAGGTTCTGAGTTCAGATGGTTGGTTCCGTACAGGGGATCTAGGGAGACTGGATCAAGAAGGGTTTTTATGGATTGAGGGTAGGGCATCAAGGTTTTCAAAAATTGGGGGTGAAATGGTTCCGCATGCTAAAGTAGAGGAAGAAATTTTAGCTCTGCTCAACCTCCCCAATGAGGAACAGCCCAAATTAGTTGTTTGTGCGGTACAGGATGAACAAAAGGGGGAAAAACTAGTTGTTCTTAGTACTTTTGATATCAAGTCAAAAGAACTTAAGCTTAAACTTAGGGATAAAGGGATTCCGAACCTTTGGATTCCAAGGGTATATGTGGTCGTGGAAACGATCCCTACACTCGGAACTGGGAAAATAGACTGGCAATGTATTCGAGAGCTCAGTTCCGAGCTTGTGGCGAACGGTTGAGATTGCTTGGGGTGCGAAACAAGTCGCTTGGTAGGCCGGCCGGGACTCGAACCCGGAACCAATGGCTTAAAAGGCCACTGCTCTACCGATTGAGCTACCGACCCGCAAGCAAGCGGATTGTTATATTATAGAGAAGAGGGAGCGTCAATTCCGATATATCTGACTTCCATCGAAGAAACTAAGGCAGATGAATCAATATAATCACAAGCTTTCAGCAACTTCTTTCAAGGAACGCCTGGATGAGTACCACGGCTTTGCCCTCCGGTTGAATTCCTCCAAATCTATGAGTTCAGGTCGAAGCTTGGCCTCACTCTTTTATTTTTTTGCTCCGGTAAACATTTTTCAGATGAGGTCGTCTCGGATGGGGTGAGCCTATTTTTTCCGAAGGCATTTGGATCGTATCGCCCGATCAATTCTTTTGCTCAAATAGATTCTATTTCTTGTGAATCAGGACTTTTGAAAAGTGTAATGTCTGTCTTTTGAGCGGAAATATTTAGAGTATGATAGGCTCAAAAATATCTGATTGATAACGAAGCTCGGTTATCCAGCCTGAAAGTTAATTTGCATTTATTTAACCTCAAATCAGACAATTGAACTTTCGTGAGCATGTCTGCAAGTGATCGAATGAATGATAATCAAATTCATCCCTTGGTTATGATGAAATATAGAATCCTGAAGAGAACAAGATTCTTTCCATAATTCGATTGCTACAATTCTGATAATTATAATGATTTACAAACCCCATGAATCGAGCAGTTGAAATTGTAAACTCTTTACGAGCCGGAATGGTCACGATGCTAAAACAGGACAGTTCGCAAAGAGTGAGTACTTTAAGGATGTTTAATTTCGAAAAGAATCGTGTGTCCTTAAGAATGGAGTTGATTGATGCTGAAATGGCAAGCCGACCGATCGGAATGATCGATGTGACCGAGTTTCCTACAGGTGCCAAGAGTCAATCAAGTTGCAACTGCTTTATGACGGATTTGGCTACTGGAAAGAGCGAAAAGTTATTGCTCAAGTTAAACACTCCGGAGCAAAAAAAGTCAGAATGTGCCAAGGTGTTTAACTTCTTCCGCAAAGTATTGAACTTGCCTGATATCAATGAGAAGTTGGAAGCATCTGTTGATACTGCACCAGCAAGCCAAGTGAAGGATATTGCGGAGCAAGATGATGCGCGATTGTATCCACCCTCTGATGGAATGATGCCTGAGCAACCAAGGGGTGCCCAATAAAAATTTCAAAGCCACTACCTACGAAATAAATCTTTAGCCTCTATGCGGGTGAGTGTGCCCAGTTTCCCGAGTTCGCTTTGGTCAATTTTAGTAGAGTCTCCAACAATGGAAAAGAGGATCGGGCGGGATTGAATTCTTTTGGAGTAAAAATTTTCGAACTCTTTCATGTTTGCTTCCTCCAATCTTTGAAAACGAGATTCCCGTGGGTCCATCTTGAGTCCCAATGCGTCCACATCATAGACAAAGCCAGGGATTGCACGCGATGCAATCGGGTTGGTCCGGTAGGTGCTGAGTAGAGAAGTTTGAGCAGACGACCATCGGTTAGAATTTAGTGGCATATCTTTGAGTAAAGAAAGGAATGCATGCACCGCATCCAAGGTTTTGTCAGCCTGGCAACCAATGGACCCAACCAACACATTTTCCTCATTCGGGCGGGTTGGTGTAAAGAATCTTGCCCACGCAGAATATGCGAGAGCTCTGGCTTCGCGAAGTTCCTGAAAAACCAACCCAGCCATACCTCCTCCAAAATACTCGTTAAAAATCTGAACGGAGGGCGTGATGGACTCATCCAATAACCCGGATGAAAACTCAAGACGTACCTGAGCTTGAGCCATTTCTTTGTGCACAAAGAAAACTTGATTATCTGAAGGATTGATCGATCGGTCGGGTTCGATGGGTTGAGGCTGATTTTTGGGCTGTTGTCCAATGAATGAATCCTTCAGTAATGAGACCACCTCTAGAGGGGGCTTGGGTCCGAAATATAAAACCGTGCGGGGGGAGGAAACGGTTTGTTTGAGGACTTGGGAAAGGGAAACGATCGTGGACTGATTAAGTTCATCATCCGATGCCCTTTTCAAGTACCTTGAATGTTCTCCGTATCTATGGAAATGAGCTAGCGCATGAGAAAGGGCGTTGGGGTCTTTTTGCTCATCATCCCGTTCCGAAAGGATAATCCCTTTGGTTTGATTCCAAACTTCATCAGATGAATAAGGGTGCAAAAAATGATCTTCACATAATCCGATGGAGGCCTGAAAATTTTCATCCAATCCATTGATAGAAAAGTTTGAAAAGTGCTCCTGAATGCCAAAGGCAAAGTCCGTGCCTAGTTTGTACCACTCGACTTTGAGTTCTTCTGAATTCATCGATCCAGCACCAGCCCGGTCCAACATCCTCTTGGCAAAGGAAAGAAGGGGTTGATGATCAAAACCCATTTCCATTCGAACTTCCAAATTAAACAGATCGTTGAGTGGATTAAATGCGTGAATTAATCGGACATCAGGGGAGATTGGATGAAGGGTGAAATCTTTTTCTTCTTTCAAAAATTTGGGCTTCAAAGCATCAAAAGGTAATTCTTTGACCTGCTGCATGAAGTTAGATTCCTTGTTGGGATCTATGGACAGAGGATCAATCGGTGGTTTCTCGATCGAGGGTAAGTCATGTTGGGCGTCTACTCGAAAACCTACCACATAGTCCTCGTTGTAATATTTTTGGGCAACTCGGGTGATGTCCTCCTTGGTGACCTGTTCAAGTTCAGGGATTTCGTTGAGGGTTACCTCCCAATCTACAAAAGCAAGGAAAGTATCCCGGAGCAGTTCGACACGCTTATCGTTCCGCTCGTAATTTTCTTTTTGTCTTTTCTTAAAGTCATTAATCACCGCACTGAGAATCCATGAGTCAAAATCGCCCCTTTTGATTCGGTCCACTTGTTCCAGAAGTAAGGCTTCCACTTGTTCCAAAGTTTGATCTTTTTTGGGCACTCCATAGAGAAAATGTGCCCCGTAATCGTTCATGTTTTGAGGATAGCAACCTGCGGATCTCACTTTTTGTTTATCGACTAAGTCGAGGTTGATCAGGCCAGCGACAGAATTATCTAGAATCATATCAATCAGTCGAAGAGCTGCGTAATCTTGGTGATGCCTTGGGGCGGTACGAAAGGCGATGACAACCTGTTCCTCGCCCAGATATTCAACCTGTACAAATTCGCGTCCGCTCAAGGGGGCTTCCTCCCACTCGGGTTCCGGGCGAAGCTGGTTTGGGTTTTTCCACCCCGAAAAGTATTTCTCGATGATGGCAAAGGTTTCATCCGGATCTAAATCTCCGGATAGGCAGATCGCCATATTTTCTGGTACATAGTGCGTAGAATAAAAATCCTCAATAGCATAGATAGATGGATTTTTCAGATGCTCTACCGTACCAAGGGTAGATTGCTGGCCATAGGGATGAACTTTGAAGAGAAGATTATTTACAGCCCGGTAAATTAAACGGTGCTTATTATCAATCGCACGGTTTTTCTCTTCGTAAACGGTTTCGAGCTCAGTGTGAAAGAGTCGAAAAACGGGTTGGGCAAATCGTTCGCTTTCTATTTTGGCCCAATGTTCCAAACGATTGGATGGCAAATCTATTTTGTAAACGGTTTCTTCGTGCCAGGTATGGGCATTTAAACCTTTTGCCCCCATATCCCCGTACACTCGGTCCATCTCATTCGGTATGGCTAATTGGGAAGCCTCGGTGGAAAGAGCGTTGATTTCCTTGTAGATTTCTTCTCGTTTGGACTCATTCTGTTCCGTGGCTCTGATTTCATACAGATCACTGATTTTTTTAAGAATTGGGGATTCAGCAGCGTAATCTTCAGTTCCAAAAGTTTGGGTACCCTTGAAAAGTAAATGCTCAAGGTAATGGGCTAGACCGGTATTGGTAGATGGATCATGTTTACTTCCTGCCCGGGTTACGATTTCGGCATAAAATCTCGGTTCTTCGGCATTGGGACTAAGGTAAACGGTTAATCCGTTGTCTAAGGTTTTTTGCAAAACTTGCATAGAGGATGATTGATTTGAGTTGGAAAGAGGATCGGAGGGGGGAGATTTCTCGCAACATGTCAGTGCCCAAACACAAAGGAAAAGGACTTTTGCCGGATGCAGGAATGACTTCATTGGAGAGTAGGGAAGGTTGTTTTTTTAAAATGGAGACTTATGATCACTATCTTATAACCAATGAAATTCAAATTTTACGAATACGAAAAATGTTCAAGCTGCATTAAAGCCCGTAAGTGGATGGATGCTCATGAGATTGCTTACGACCCAATTCCTATTCGTCAGCAACCTCCGTCTCGCCAAGAATTGAATCTGCTTCTAGAGGTTCACGAAGGAAATGTAAGAAAGTTATTTAACACTTCGGGCATGGATTACCGTGCAATGAACATGAAGGATCGCTTACTGGATCTATCTGAAGCGGAAGCGATCGATCTTTTGAACAAAAATGGGAATCTGATTAAAAGACCTGTTTTAATTGGCAAGGGTATTGGGCTTCAGGGTTTTCATCCTGGAAACTGGGATAAAGTGTTCAAGTAGAATACAAAAATTCATTCTGCCATTTCTAATGTGTTTGTCTGTATCTAAGCATTTTCGTATCTTAAGGACGCTGTTTTAAATGATATGAATCAATTACCTGATATTTGGAATGAATTTGTGAATGCTGGCAAGGTCGATCAAATCTGTGCTTTGTACGCGGCCAATGCCCGCTTGTTGGCGACCTTCTCCACTCTGCCGGTGGATGATGAAAATGGAATCCGTGATTATTTTACCGGGTTTACTTCTCGTTCCGGTGCCGGTGTTTCTTTTGATTTGGAAGGTAAGAAAAGAGAGGAATTTTCCAGCCACCTTGTACTCTACACTGGAACTTACACATTTTTTCACGGGGAGGGTACAGACCGCCAGGAATTTCCTGCGAGGTATTCATTTTTGGTGGATGAGTCCAGTGATCCAAAAATTTTGCACCATCATTCTTCTTTAATCCCAGCGAGCTAGGCTTCTCTGGCTTTCCTCTTTTAACCCGAGACTTTCATTTTATGCTAACCCCAAAGCAAACCTTAGATCAATACTACCTAGAAGCCCGACGTGATTTATTGGAAGTAGCGGCCTTGCTCGATCGCTACGATGAGGCCGTGAAAAGATCAGCCGATGAATCTGTAAGTGATCCACGTTTGGATGCTTTGAGGAGTGCCATGACTACTTTGGCTCAGAAGGATCATCCTGAAGCCAATCGGACTTCGCAACTTCTCGAACAATTTTCACAAGTTAACTGACCCCAGTCATGCAAATTATTCAGCCTCATTATCATGCGATTGCCCGTACTGCTCAGGATTACGAGCGAATGGCAATGTCGGGCGTGGTTGCGGTTTGTGAGCCTGCTTTTTGGGCAGGTTTTGACCGTAGACATCCTGAGACTTTTATTGATTACTTTGCTCAAATCTCCGAATTTGAGCCTACCCGGGCAGCTGAGTTTGGTATCCGTCATTTTTGCTGGGTGGCGGTGAATCCTAAGGAGGCGGAAAATGTCGAGCTAACCAATGAAGTGCTCCGTCAGATGCCCGAGTTTTTAGAGAAACCTAATTGCCTGGGAATCGGAGAGACGGGCCTCCATAAATCTACTCCTAATGAGATTTCCGGCCTGGAAGCCCATGTAGAACTGGCCATGAAACATGATCAGTTAGTTTTAATCCAC
>JAQCIX010000089.1 GCA_027593365.1 Verrucomicrobiota bacterium | reverse complement strand
ATCATCAGGAGTACCTTCAAAAATCAGCCTTCCGTTATTAATCAAAATAATGCGGTCAGCCATCTCGGGAACTTCCTGTAAAATATGGGTGGAGAGGAGGATGGTTTTACCCAAGCCCTTGATTGTTTTACGAACCTCTAATACCTGGTTTGGATCAAGGCCAGCTGTCGGTTCATCCATAATCAAAACATCAGGTTCATGAAGTAAGACATTAGCCATGCCAACACGTTGCCTGAACCCGCGTGATAATTTACCAATCGGTTTGGTGAGAACAGTTTGTAGGGCACATTGTTCAACGACCTTAGCAATTCTCTCTTTTTTAACGGAAGGGTCTAGGCTACGAGCATCCCCGAAAAAGTTAAGGAGAGAAATCGGGGTCATTTCTTCATAGAGAGGACCATTTTCTGGAAGATAACCAATTCGGTTAGCTACCAAGGATCGATTGTTGGCCACTTCCAACCCGCATACCTTGGCCGTGCCAGAGGAAGGGGCAAGATAACCGGTAAGCATTTTCATAGTGGTACTTTTCCCTGCACCGTTGGGTCCTAGGAATGCGACCACTTCGCCCTTCCGTATGGAAAAGGTCAGGTCCTCAACGGCGATAAAATCCCCGTAGTACTTAGAGAGGCCGTTTGCCTCAATCATGAATTCATCACTATTATCTTCGCTCATATATAAAATGGTTGGGTGTGGAACTGATGTTTTTAAATAGGCTGATTTTTTAAGTACAATCGAAATAGGCGACAGGGCATTTCTAATTTGTGCAAAGGTTAAAAAAATTGTTTCTCGGAGATGCTTACAAGAAGAAAATCTTTACAAGGGTATAAGAAATTATCTAGAGTTCAATAACCCTAAGGAAAATGCCCATTCTCCAAACAGCCTTATTATCTTTATTTATAGTTATTCAATCGAATGCTATGCAAGCTACTGCTTCGGAAGATTGGTTTTCTTCTTCTATGGTTCAAAGACCCCTTCGAATGAATCAACTCACTGGGGATAAAATCGTTGAGATGGCCCATTCCTCCTACTCCGTTCCGCTAATCTTCCCTAAATCGATTAGCATATTTGAGCGGATGGATGGATCTCTTTCGAAATTATACACCTTAAATCAACTCGCATCCAATCCTGGTTTGTCCCCAATTCACAAATTTCACTCCTCCAAGAAGATTACTAAAAAACCAAAGGTTTTATCTTTGGAAAAAAATCTGAATCTTGCTGAAAGGGAAAAGCAATTGTTTGATACCTCCCTCTTACTGGTGCCGAAAAATTCCACTCCTCTACCATCTGATGACCAATTGCAGGCTTTTTTGGAAGAAGGGCGCAAGAGATACACTCCGCCGGTCGATTCCAAGGAGATTATCGATAACCTGCTTAAGGATGAATATGCGAGTCATCCGGTAGTTAGTTTGTTAAATGATTCTCCTGAGGTACAAAAGGCTCTTAAGTCTGAATCTTTCAATCGAAGCACTGGGAACCTGTTTGGCTCGGCCAATCTGGCCAACCGCACACCTTCACCTCGCAAATCCTTCCCTGCCTACACTGAAAATTTACCTGAACCCCCTGTTTCTCCTGCACCTAGATCAGATGCTGAGGTAACCAACCATTCAGGGAAAACTTCGATGAAGCTACAAGCCCGTAAACGATCCCGCGATGGTACGATAAAACCTGCTCAAGCTTCGGAAATCTACCTTACTACTCAGGATCTTCGTGAACTGCTTAAGGATCTGAGCACGGATCCTGCGATTTCCGGCGAGGTCCGCTCAGTTGCTGAGTTGTGGGCCAAAGCCGAAAAGAATGTTTCCCAAAATCCCGAAGTTGCTCTGGGTGTTAAATCCATCTTGCTATCTGCCAAAGTGGGGCGTGCCCGAACCGATCCTTATGGCCAGGCATCCCTAGAGAACCTTTCTCCGGACGATAAATACTATGTCATCGGAATTGATAAGGATGTGGACACCAATGTGGTCACCATTTGGTCCAAGGAAGTGGAAGTTGAACCCGGTGAAAACTTGGTTGAGCTCACTTCAACCGATGTGATCTACCAAGAATAGGTTCTCTTTCTTCATTCAGAAACTTAAGATTGGGCAAGAATTGCTCGCCATGGTCAGGCAGACCTTTAAAGTCTGAATCTTTTAATTCGAAGTTTTTATTTAAAGATATGCAAAACCAAGAAATCCTTCAGCAAGCCGCCGATCAAGCCCGTGGCTTGGCCATCGATGCAATCCACGCCTGCAGTTCAGGGCATTTAGGTCTTCCCCTCGGAGCCGCCGAGGTTGGGGCCGTTCTGTTCGGCAAAGACTTAAAGGTCGACCCATCGGACGACCAATGGCTCAACCGCGACCGGTTCATTCTCTCTGCCGGTCATGGTAGTATGTTTCTTTATGGCTGGCTCCACCTCGCCGGTTATGACCTCCCACTTGAAGAGGTAAAGAATTTCCGCCAGCTTCATAGCAAGACACCCGGCCATCCCGAGTATGGAGAAACCCCGGGTGTGGAGTGCACCACCGGACCCCTCGGTCAGGGAGTGGGCAATGCTGTGGGTATGGCGATCGCTTCCAAGATGGCCGCTGCTCACTTTAATACCTCCGAGCATGAAATTTTTAACCATCAGGTCATCGCCCTTGCCGGGGATGGTTGCTTGCAGGAAGGGGTGGCTGCGGAAGCTGCCTCACTCGCCGGTCACTTAGCCCTCAATAACTTAACCATCCTTTACGATTCCAATGATGTCACCCTCGATGCTATGGCCGATGCGAGCCAGAGCGAGAGTGTAATTGACCGATTTGCCGCTTATGGATTTGCAGTGGAACGGATCGAGGATGGTCACGACATGGCAGCCATCTCTGCCGCCCTCGAGCGTGCTCGGGCAAATACCGAAAAGCCCACCTTTATCGAAATCAAGACGATCATTGGTAAGGGAATTCCCGAAGTGGCTGGTACCTCTGCGGGACATGGTGAGGGTGGGGCAAAATTTGCCGAGGCTGCTCGTCAGGGTCTTGGCCTGCCTGAGGAAACCTTTTATGTTTCGGATGATGTGCGTGCCTTCTTTGCGGATCGTAAGGCCCAGCTTGCTGAGGATCGCAAGCAATGGGATGCAACTTACACTGACTGGCGTGCGGCCAACCCAGAAAAAGCCGCTTTGCTTGATTCCGGAATTTCCCGTGAAGTTCCTGCAGATCTGATGAACAGCGTGCAAGAGTTTGCTGCCGATGCCAATGTAGCCACCCGAGCTGCCGGTAGCCAGGTAATTAATGATCTGGCCAAGGCGATGCCCCTGCTAATCAGTGGATCTGCCGATCTCCATGGATCGACCAAGAATTACATCAAGGAAGTGGGCGACTTTACCAAGGACAACCATTCTGGCCGCAACTTGCTCTTCGGTATCCGCGAGCATGCCATGGGTGCCATCGTCAACGGAATTGCCTACTACGGTATCTTCCGTCCATCCGGTGCCACCTTTGCGGTGTTTGCGGATTACATGCGCCCATCCGTCCGTCTCTCTGCTTTGATGGGCTTGCCGATCTTCCATATCTGGACGCACGATTCTGTGGCTGTCGGAGAGGATGGGCCCACCCACCAGCCCGTGGAAACCACCAGTGGTTTGCGGGTCATTCCTAATCTGGATGTGATCCGCCCAGCTGATCCCGAGGAAACCGCGGGTGCTTTCGTGGCTGCCTTGCAACGAACCGACGGTCCGTCTGGCCTTATTCTTACCCGCCAAAATGTGCCCAACCTTTCCTCCATTCCCGTACAGACCCGGCGCGAGGGTGTGCTTAAGGGCGGATACATTGCCCGCAAAGAAGAGGGCGAATTGGAACTGATCATTCTTGCTTCTGGTAGCGAGCTCAACCTCGCCCTACAGGCAGCTGAAAAGCTTGGGCCCTCCGTCCGTGTGGTCTCCGTTCCCTGCATGGAACGCTTTGACCGTCAGGACGATGGGTACCGCGAATCTGTACTTCCCCGCTCCTGCCGCAACCGTATGGCGGTGGAAGCCGGCGTGTCTGACCTTTGGAGAAAGTATGTCGGGTTGGACGGCGTGGTTGTGGGTATTGATCGCTTTGGAATGTCTGCCCCTGGAGATATCGTGCTCGAGGAATTGGGCATGTCGGTGGACAATGTGGTCAAGCAGGCAGCTCTTGCCGGCTTAAGTGCCTAAACTATCCTGTTAGTTTTGGTTTCTTAAAATCGATCTCACCATTTCAGCAAAGCCTGTTCCCTTGTGGGGCAGGCTTTGTTATTTTACAGAATTTTTCTTGTTACCCAAAAAGAATTGATCGAGCTTTCCTTGGCTCTGTCCGAGGGCAATCAGGGCATAGAGGCAGGCAAATAAATTGCCTCCCACCAGAATCGCAACTGCCCAGAGCAACTTGGCAAGGAGCAGATCTTCCCGGATCCATACCCAGCCAAGGAAAAGAAAGAATCCAACATAAACATCGACCAATGAGACGACCCCCCATGGATTTTCCATCAGGGCAGCTCCGTCTTTCCAAAAGTCTCCCCAGCCAAACCCATAGATTAAGCCGGCAAGCATAACCAAAAAGAGCCCGGACAAATAGATCCGGGCTCTTAAGTGGTTCATTTTTAAAAAACGATTCTGCTTATGCGGTGGCGATCGCCAGTGCTTGGTCAAGATCGGCAAGCAAATCATCCGCATGCTCGATTCCCACCGATAGACGGATCAATTCAGGGGCGATCCCACCTGCTTTTTGTTGCTCCTCGGATAATTGAGAGTGGGTGGTGGTGGCGGGGTGGATGGCCAAGCTTCGTGCATCCCCCACATTAGCGAGGTGGGAGAAGAGCTTTAAATTGTCGATAAACTTGGAACCTGCTTCCGCTCCTCCCTTAATGCCAAAGACGACCATGGATCCGCCTTTGCCACCGAGGTACTTTTGGTTGAGGGAGTAATTTGGATCCTCTTCCAAGCCAGGGAAGCGTGCCCACTCCACCGATGGGTGGTCCTTTAAATGCTTAGCCACGGTGAGAGCATTTTGACAGTGCCTTTCCATGCGCAGCGGAAGGGTCTCGATTCCCTGAATGAACTGCCAGGAATTATCTGGAGAGATACAGGCACCGAGGTTGCGCAAGGGAACGGTGCGCATTCTAAGAATGTAAGCAAGGGGAGCGAGAGGCTCGGGGAGGTCGTGGCCCCAGCGCAGGCCGTGGTAGCTGCTGTCCGGCTGATCGTAGAGAGGAAAGTTACCATTCTTCCAGTCAAAGGTTCCGGAATCGATCACGATCCCACCAATCCCATTGCCCTGTCCACCAAGCCACTTGGTAAGGGAGTGGACCACGATACTGGCCCCATGCTCGATCGGACGGGTGAGGTACGGGGTGGAAAAGGTACTGTCCACAATCAAAGGGATGCCATGGTCGGATGCGATCTTGGAAATGGCTTCCAGGTCGGCCACATCGAGGCCAGGGTTGCTCACCGATTCGCAAAAGAGGGCCTTGGTCTTGGGGGTGATCGCCGCAGCAAAGTTCTGGGGGTCCTTGGGGTCGACAAAGTTTACCTTGATCCCAAGCTTGGGCAAAATGTCATTAAACTGAGTGTAGGTGCCACCGTAGAGGTTGTTGGCCGATACAATTTCATCCCCCGCTTCAGCGAGGTTTATGATGGAGTAAAAGACCGCACTAGTACCGGATGCGACCCCAAGCCCGGCGGCACCCCCCTCAAGGGCGGCCACTCGTTGCTCGAGTACATCGGTGGTGGGGTTCATCAAGCGGGTGTAAATATTGCCCAGTTCGCGCAGGCCAAAGAGGTTGGCTGCATGCTCGGTGTTATTGAAGACAAATGAACTGGTCTTGTAAATGGGTACGGCGCGGGAGTTGGTGGTGGGGTCAGGCTGGTAGCCAGCGTGGAGGCATTGGGTCTCTAATTTCATGGTAAGCAATATGGGTAATTGGGGTTCGTTCTAAAAAAGCAAAGAAAGATTTTTGGCAAAGCTTGGGCCTAAAAACAACCCTTTATCGCGTCATAGGGGAAAAGCTGCTTATCCCTGCTTGGCAAAGAGGTAGTGGGATACCCACCAATCTTGTCCTTTTGAGGGTTATTGTTCTTTCAAAGTTACCCAAATTTCAAGTTCCTCCCGGAAAGGCTTAATAGGTAATGCTATGAGATTAAAAAACATGCCAATGACATCTAATAGTGAGAACGATCTGATTAGCTTTTTGTATCTGTAATAGTTTACACAAAGCCCTACCTTATGACCAAGAATTTCAAAGTATTTACGAATTTCCTTTGGAGAGTATTCTTTCCAATGTAATGCATATGAAGGTTTGACAAGAAGATCTTCAAGCGTGGGTCCGTAACCTTCAAAGTTTAAAATTCTAAATAGTTGATATGCAATTCTTCGAAGGGATAATGAATTAGGTGTGGTTATGTATACTTTGCCTTCTTTTTTAAGAAGTCTAAAAATTCCTTCCCACATCTTATGTGGTTGAAAAGACAAATGCTCTAATGTTTCCGTAAATAATATTAAGTCAAATTTCTCATTTTTTTCAAAGGGAAATTTACCATCTTCTAGGTCTGAATCTATGGTTCTATTATCAATATTTTCTTCTTTAGCCCTTCTTTGAACAAGGTTTAGATCAGTAAAAGTATTGATATCTAGACCGTACAAGTCGAAATCATACTTTTTTAGGATTATTGGCAAATGTAGATAGTGACTTCCAATATCTAAAATCCTAATTTTCGAAAAGTCGCGACCTTCAAACTCTTTTAGTATGGACTGAACTGTTTGTTGGTAGCGAGTTCGATGGTAAAGCCAATAAGCTAGATCTTCATTTTCAATAGTCTTAACCTCAACTAAATCTAAATTCCTTTTCAATATGTCTTTATCGAACTTTTTCATTTATCTGAACAAAGCATCTATCACCAAGATCTAAAAAACTAATGACTTAAATCATCTCTTAAATAAGAAGTGGCTCACCCACCACTCCTGCCCATTGGCGTAGGCAAAGGTCTCGGCACAAGCGAGAAAAAAGATACGCCAGCGGTGGAAGGATTGATTGGCCTCTTCGCGGGACTGATCTTTCTCGAAGAGCTG
>JAQCIX010000088.1 GCA_027593365.1 Verrucomicrobiota bacterium | reverse complement strand
CAGAAAGTCGAAAATGCCCGGGTTCTCGATCTTTTTGCTGGATCAGGTGCTTATGGTCTCGAAGCACTTAGCCGGGGAGCCGCACACGCCACCCTTGTGGAAAAAAACAGACTCGTTTATTCGGACCTCCATACGAACTTAATGGCCGTTCAAAAAAGTGCCCAACTGCCTCTAGATTCAGGTAGGGTTGCCAAGAGAGATGTCTTGGAATTTTTGCAGGATCCCTCCCCTTTTGCCTATGACCTCATTTTTATCGACCCACCCTATGCTGAACTTGAAAAATTGTGTCCAAAAATATTCAGCCTACTGGCGTCTAACCACTACCTTTGTGGAGATGGAATTGCGGTTTTAGAGTGTCCGGGTGATTTCAACTTTGAGCCAAATGGATGGGTGCATAAGCGAACCATTGGAAAAGAGAAAAAAGGATCACCGGTTCACCGAATCTTTGAAACCTCACCTTAAGTCAAAGGCCAGAAAGCCTCTGCAAGGCATCCTACCGATGCGACCATAGCAGTCTCTACCCGCAAAACACGGGTCCCCATATGGCATAATTCAAAATCCAATTTTCTGAGTTGTTTGCGTTCTGCATCTGACCAACCACGTTCCGGACCAATAGCCAGCTGCAAGGGCTGTCCAACAGCGGGTTTAACTTCGGCAAGAGCTCGATTGGCCTCATAAACATCAAGAGCCAATCGGAGAGAATGGATAGACGCACTTTTCTCGATCGCCTCCTCCAGGCAGCTCACTTTTTCACAAACCGGCAGATGACAGGAAAATGCCTGCTCTGCTCCCTTGACCAACAGCCTCCGCCATTCTTCATCCCACAAAGAACTCTTGGTATAGGATACTTCGCCTTTTTCGGTTGGGAAAAAAAGAATTTGGCTCACTCCAAGAGTCGATCCCTGCTCAATGATTTTCCTGCAGGTTTGCGGACGGGACAAACCAACCAGAATGGACAAAGGAATCAGATCGGATGGATGAGGAGTCTTCCAATCTAAGAAAATTTCAACCTCTCCAGAATTTTGCCAAGAGACCCGCCCTTTTCCCTTGGGTCCATTCACGATCCCAAAATCTACGAGGTCACCGTCCTTAGCTTTAAGGGTATTCCTTAAATGAATCGTGCGGGGGTCTTTAGCCGACCATTCAATTCGATCCGCCGCTTGTTCAAGAAGGAACAGGTTCAATGGGGTATCAACCAAAGGGCCTGGTAAGGGCGTAAAACCAACTCTTTTCCCGCCCAATCAATCTCACCTCCCGAGATCAGATCCTTCGCCTGGCATGCAGGGAACCAATGTTTGATTTTGTCCAATGGCTTAGGTGATTTTGGTTGGGAGCTAAAATTGTATAAGCAAACAATCGACTGTTGTTCATCGGTGGAACTTCGAACCAATCCAAAGACTTCGTTACCCAAGTCGAGCACTTCCTGAGATGCATCCGGATGAAAGGCGGGAGCAGACGCACGCTTCCTCAAGGTAGTCACATACCAGTCAAAGACCTTTGCACTGGTCGTGTTCTTTTTATTTAACACCGAATCCAATTCCGAAAGTTGCCACTTTTTTCGGTTCAAAGTGCGGGCTCGCCCAGTCTCGGAGAAACCAGCCTGATCATTTGGAGTTGCACAGAGGGAGTGAAAATAAACGGCCGGGATTCCCTGTAAGGATAGGGCAAGGGCCTGAGAGCAGATAAAACGTGCTTCGCCCAACTCGGGGTTATCTGGTTCCGATAAAGCCGAGTAGTAGGTAACATTTAGTTCGTAGGGCGATTGGGAGCCATCCGGCATACTACGCATGGACACCTTGCCGCCTTTTTTCTCAATTTCATCAGCGAGGGAAAGCACCTCCTTCTGAGGGAGAATCCCTTCCAATGGACGCACGCCCACTCCGTCATGACTCGCCGTGAAATTTAGAAAATGACATCCTTTGGGCGGAGGTGCCAATTGGGTGGCCCATTCCCTCAAGTGTTTGGATGTTCCGCGAAGCAATCCATGCAAAAGCAAGGGTGGGAGCGAAAATTGATACACCGCATGGGCTTCGTCTCCTTTGCCAAAATAAGAAATATTTTCCTCATGCGGAACATTGGTTTCGGTCAGTAAAATAGTCTCAGGGGCTACGACCTCCACAAAATTACGGATGAGTTTGATCACCTCGTGTGTCTCCGGAAGATGCAGACAATTGGTTTCCATCTTTTTCCACAGGAATGCAACCGCATCGAGCCGAAGGATTCGGCAACCCATAGAGAGGTAAAAGAGGATGATATCAAGAAACTCGAAGAGTAAATCGGGACAGGTCCAATCCAAGTCCACTTGATCCGCACTGAAGGTCGTCCAAACCATCTTTTCTCCACCTCTGGTTTGGTAAGGTGTGAGCAAGGGTGTGGATCGTGGGCGGACCACGGAAGATAAATCCGCTTGCGGGTCTCCCTCCATAATGTAATTCATCCCCGGTTCGACCCCAGATACAAATTCGCGAAACCATGGACTTTTCGACGAACAGTGGTTGAGGACCAAATCAAACATCAGTTGAAACTCGGATGCAAAATTCTCCACATCGGACCATTTGCCATAGTCGGTATGAACCTGGCGGTAATCCACCACAGAAAATCCATCATCGGAAGTCCATGGATAAAAAGGAAGAAGGTGGACTGTCGAAACCGCTCCTTTTAATCGTTGCGAACAAAATTCACGAAGAACATCCAAGGGAGCACGATCCTCCGATTGGACCATATCAGCATAGGTGATAAGGACCACATCCTGCTGATTCAGACCAGACAAATTGGAACCGGATGACAGACCGACGCCAACTCCATACCTGCCAATCATCTGGTACATTCGATCCAGTAAGCGATCCGCACGGTCCATCCCGTAAAGCTTGGCTAACCGCCGACGCAATAACTTCAACCGGGTACCAGAGATGTGTTTAACAGCATTTTGGGTAAAATAGCTCATAAGAACGAATTAATAACCGGTAAGATCCGCAATGAAGGCACGCAAGTTACTGCGTATCGTGGAGTAGGAGTAGAATTGACGGGCTACTTCATAATTATGGTTCACGATTTCTTCGCACAAATCCCGATCCGTAAGAATTTGCCGCACCTGACGGGCGATGGTTGGGGTGACAAAACCATCCATGGTTAGAAGACGAAACCCCTTGGGTTCAATATCCCGGACAAAAATAGAGTAGCGGTTGATCAGAACTGGTTTCCGGAAGTAGATCGCTTCAAGAAGGGCGTTCCCAAAGCCCTCATAGGTGCTTGGGTAGGTGACAAAGTCTGCATGATGGTAAAGGTCCCAAAGGGTATATACCTTGCGGCCTTCAGAGTCTCTTTGCCGAACCTCGCCCACCCGGTCCGCGACAATTCTCATATCCACTCCCTCTTCCTTGGCTAACTGCTCAAGCATGCCAAGGTACTCGTAGCCCTCGTCGCCCGCTTCATGAGAAATCACCAACTTACATCGAGGGTCCTTCAGTAAGCTAACCAGTTTGATTGCCTGCTCAATCCCTTTGCGTGGAACAACGCGCGTGGGTTGGAGGATAAAGAAATCGTCTTCGCTTAAACCGAGCTCTTTCCGCACATCGGATGCGTATTCATCGACCTGCTCTGGAGGATTCTCGAAGTCAAAAACATTGGGAATCACCAAAGAAGCACTGCCCTTTCGCAGGGCCAATTGCTCCTGAGCTTCCTGATTGATCACCACATCCCTCATATTGGAAAGCTTTGGAGGAAAGCTCATATCGAGGTACTCGGGAATGCAATTCACAGAAAACCGGGTTCTTTCCCAATAAAAATCATGGTGATGGGCGATGGCAGGCATTCGGGTTTCCGACAAAAATTCGGTCAGGGCAATACCAAGGGGAATGTGCATGGGAATCGCCAGACAATTTTGGGGAACTAGAATATCGATATCAAACTTCTCCACAAAGCGGTAGAGCGTGCTTTTAATGTAGTCCGAAAGGGCCCGGATTCTTTCCGTGACAAAACGGTCTCTCACATCCCCTTTCCAAATACGCTCATTGATCCACTGGTTTTCAGAAAAACCAAAAAAAGCTTCCGGAACCACATGGCTGATATCTGGATTTCGGTCGCTTTGCCCGCTGTACCAAAAGCTTACATGCCTATCTTGCCAAAGCACTTCCGCCCATTTCGCACTTTCGAGCGATACCCCATCCTGCCCAGCAAAGCGGGTAGATACAAAACCGATATTTTTTGACATAATGAATCCGATCAGCAACTAAGATGCCTCTCTTTAATGGGTCATGAAGAATGCACTAGTTTTTTTCAACCCCTAAAACGATTTCTTCGGTTTGTCTTTACAAAATCGTCCTGCAAAGCTTATTCCAAACATACATGCCAATTGAACAAATAGAAACTGAAAGCTTGCTAAGTGCGATCCTCCAAGGCCTGCCCAATACCATAGAAAAAATTCGGGACATGAGGGATTCCTTCCTCACAGATGCGGTTCTTCTCGGAGAAATCCCCTCTCCTACTTACGGGGAGGAAGAACGAATACGTGCAGTCATGGATCGGTTTAGGGAAAATGGATTGATGAACCCAATGGTTGATGAATTTGGGAATGCATCCGCCCATCTAGCCGGAACGGAAGGACAATCTTCCATCGTGGTGATGGCTCATGCTGACTCCGTTTTCTCTCCCGAGGTAAGACACGAGATTCAGGTCGGTTCCGACACGATGACGGGTCCAGGAATTGCGGATAATGCTCTTGGTTTGGCTGCGATGATCTCGATTCCCAGAATTCTTTCTGAGTTGAACATTAAACTCCGTGACAACCTCATCCTCGTGGCCAATGTGAAAAGTCTAGGCAGGGCAAACCTCGAGGGGGCAAACGGATTTCTTGAGACCATGAGCCTACCTGCCAAAGCTGGGATTTGTATCGAAGGATCGACCCTTGGGCGTTTAAGCTACTCCGGCCTTGGTACCCTCCGTGGAGAAATCACTCTTCAAGTACCGGCTGACTACGATTGGAAAAGATTTGGAGCAGCTGGTGCGATCAGCCATCTTACGGGATTAATTAACCACATTCGAGAAATCCCTATCCCCAAAGAGCCTAAGACCCAGTTGGTCTTTGGAGGATTAAAATGCGGATCGAGTTACAACACCTCTCCCCGTCAGGGCAGCTTGCGCTTTGAAATCACCAGCGAGGGGGATGAATTGATCGGGCAAGTGGAAAACCAGCTCAATGAGATTTGTGAACAGTTTTCAGCCGAAACCGGTACCCATGTACAGATGGAAGTGGTTGCCAAAAGAATGAATTGTGGAATTCCCTTCACTCATCCATTGGTTAAAACAACCCGATCCATTATGCAGCAAGCTGGGACAACTCCCAAAGTCGACCCAAGCACTGGCGACCTGAATGCTCTGATTCTTGGAGGATTACCCGCCGTCACCCTCGGATTAACCACGGTTGAAAATCTCCGTGAAACCAACGAAACGGTTCATTTGGATCCTCTTTATGGGGGAATGGCTCAAGTCATCACCTTAATCCAGGCAATTGATCAAGGCATTTGCGAATTATGAGTACCAAAGAGCAATCCTGGTTGGAACGAAACACTTTTCACCACAGTGTATTTTGGGATCTAATTAAACTGGTGGAGGAAAAAGAGAGGAAGGGACTTAAGATCTCTCTATGTATTCCTACTCTCAATGAAGAAAAGACCATAGGGAAAGAAGTGCTCATCCTCCGCTCAGAACTTATGGAAAGGTATCCACTGGTGGATGAGTTTGCGGTTATTGACTCGGGCTCTGAAGATAAAACCCTTGAGGTTGCCCAAAACTATGGAGCCGATGTGTACCTTGCCTCTGACATTCTCCCTGAAGTCGGAAATAAAAGAGGAAAAGGAGAGAATCTTTGGAAAGCGATTCATCAACTCAAAGGCGATATTATTTGTTATGTGGATGCTGATATCTCCAATATCCATCCCCGTTTTGTCTATGGATTAGTGGCTCCTTTGATTCACCGGGATGAGGTCACTTATGTGAAAGCATTTTATGACCGCCCATTGAATTACTCCAGTGGAATTCGGCCAAGTGGTGGGGGCCGAGTGACTGAGATCCTGATCCGTCCACTCTTTTCCCTCTTTTACCCAGAGCTTTCCAATGTGATCCAGCCTTTGTCTGGTGAGTACGCCGCCCGTCGCGAAGTCCTCGAGCAAATCCCATTCCCTATCGGATATGGGGTGGAAACTTCACACCTCCTGGACCTCTACGAAAAATTTGGGCTGGAAACCTTCGCCCAGACCGACCTCGACCGAAGGGTGCATCGCAACCAGACCACCAACGCCCTAGGAAAAATGAGTTTTGGGATTTTACAAACTTTCTTCAACCGGTTACACGCTCAGGGAAAGCTCGACCGCATGCCAGATCTCGATACTTTTTACCGGAGATTTGAAGTGGAGGACGGAAATTATCGTCAGCTCATTCAGGAAGTTGTGGAGGAAGAGCGTCCTCCGATGATTGATATTGAAGGATACCGCAATCGACAAAATCCGTCCTGACCTTTTTCTCTCCGCCTAGATGAAGATTGCCTTGGTTCATTACCACCTCCAACCAGGTGGAGTGACCCGGGTGATTGAAAACACCATCCTTGCATGGGACCTAAATAAAAGTGCCCCGGATCAATATGTCGTCCTCACCGGCAGGGAGTATCCTGGAAAAATCCTCAAGAATGTAAAAAGGGTCGAAGGGTTGGATTACGCTGAGTTGGAGGATGCCATTGAACCAACCGTCCTCAAAGAGAAACTGGAAAATGCCGCTCGAAATGCATTAGGCTCCCTGCCCGATGTCTGGCATATCCACAACCATTCACTTGGTAAAAATCCGGCCCTAACCGGAGCAGTCGCAGAACTGGCCCAGTCAGGTGCCAGGATTTTGCTCCAACCTCATGATTTTGCAGAAGATGGAAGACCCAACAACTTCAGTAACCTGGGAAGCACGAAGACGAGGCTCTATCCAACCGCCCCGCAAATCCACTACGCTGCCCTAAATCAAAGAGATCAATCCTTTCTTCAGTATACTCTTGGGGAAACATCCAGCCCTGTACATCTATTGGCCAATGCCATTCCCGAAGCCCCTCAACCCACTTTTAAAGATGGGAAAGCACTTCGGGATGTACCCG
>JAQCIX010000087.1 GCA_027593365.1 Verrucomicrobiota bacterium | reverse complement strand
ACCTGGTGGACCGGGCCGGTTCAGCGAGTTGAAAATGCTCGCATTTGCCTGGGGTCAGGTTGATCCGGTTTCTGCTCTAGATTGGGCAAAGTCTCAACAGCATTGGGACGAGCATGTTGCGAGTTCATCGATCCTCGACGCCTGGGCCCGAGAAGATTCAGACTCTGCGATTCAATGGGCAAAAGAGAATTTCACCGGGGAAGAAAACCCATATTTTGTAGGAATTATTCATGGGTTATCAGAATCAAGTCTTCCTCAGGCAACTGATTTGATGACTGAACTTCCCTATGGGAGAGTACGCGGACGAGCGGCTCATATTTTATTTGAAAAGGTCTGGAGCCAAGGCGAAGAAGTTGCGGTTCATTGGGCGGAGCATTTACCGGAAGGTTCCTTGCAAAATTTTGCGTATGGAGAGTTGGGCGAAAAGCTTGCCCGCTCAGATATGACAAGAGCGGTTGAATGGATTGAATCGATGGAGGAGTCGGCCATTAAGGTAGCAGTTTCAGAAGATGTCGCCCGGGAAATGGCAAAGCAAAACCCGGAAAAAGCTGGAGCATGGACCATGGACTTGCCGGAGGGCGATTCCCGGCAAACAGCCTTAGAACAGGTCGCAAAAGTTTGGGCGAAAAAAGACCCCGTTGCCACAGCTGCCTGGATTAATCAATTCCCCCAAGGTACCAATACAGATCCTGCGATTGAGCAACTGGTTCAGGAGATCGCTCCGAGTGACCCCACTGGGGCCTTAAGCTGGGCTGAGACCATTTCCGATCCAGAGAAAAGAAAACAACTCATTGAGCACACTGAAAAAGTAATCAAATCTCAAAAATTCCCTTCAAACGGTTCAACTCAGTGATTTTGCTATTTCCTTTATTCAATAAAAAGCAAACAGGTCGGGTTGGGAACATTGAAGATTGAACCTCTTTGATAGGTCAGCTTACCAGTTTCCTGATTGATTCGATGGGATGAAACCGTGTTGGAGTCCTGTCCGGCCGCCACGAGCCAACTCCCTTTATGATTGAGAGTAAAATTGCGTGGGAAAGCACCCCGGACTGGTTGTTTTTGAATGTTTTGTAAAAGGCCGTTTGTTCCTGCTTCAAAAACGCTAATGGAATCGTTTCCACGGTTCGATGAGTAGACCCACCTGCCCGATGGGTGCACCCTGATTTCGGCTGCTGAATTAAAGCTTTCCCCCATCTTTTCCTGCTCGCTAAGAGTAGCGATAGTGGAAGTGCGGGTGGCTTGACCCTGAGTGGGTTCCCATAAGAAAGTTTCAATGACCAAGCTCAATTCATCGAGTAAATAAATGAATTTTCCGTCTGAAGAAAATTTCATATGCCTCGGCCCACCCCCGGGCAGAGAATCGATCTTACCATGGGGGATCAAACCGAGGGGGGCATCCTTTATTTGATAGGTTACAATCTGGTCGAGGCCAAGATCAGGAACCAAGGCGAATTTCCCGCATGGTGAAAAACCGCACCAATGGGGATGAGGGGCATTTTGCCGGTTTGCCACGATGCCAGATCCTCCTGCATGTGAATACACTTGCACGCCCATAAGTTCACCTGCCTCATTCAAAGGAAAACATGCAACTGAACCTCCTCCGTACTGTGCGGTTAGTAAGAATTGGCCACTTGGATGAACGCTCAGGTGGCAACCCAAGCCATCTGGGCACTCAAATCGGGTAAATTCATCAAGATTTCCTTTAGTGTCGAATTGGAATCCAATGACTCCAGCGGCTTTTTCCCATTTGGCCACGGCATAAATGATCGGTTTTGTTGGGTGACGGGTGAGGAAGTTTGGGGAGTCTATTTTGGCTGCCAGAGTGGGTGTGGACGACCTTCCATTCGAATCATTAAAATGAACCCGGTAAATTCCTTCGGCACCTTTCCCGTTTGTCCCGATGAATAAAATTGATTCGTTGGATCCCCAAAGCTCAAAATTCAAACAGCAAAAAAGCAGGAATATCCAAATCGGGTGTTTTTGATAAGTTACTTTCATGGGTAAGTCCTTGGTAATTCCCATGGGTATTGTCAAGTCATTGGGCTCACTTGGGTCGACCTATTTCAATCTATGCTCAACCCATTTTTTAGATTGCTGAAAAGATAGTCATGTAAATGTTTAGAAGGAGTGATTTGTAAAAGTTTTAAGGATAAAGAACGCATTCGGGCAGCCGGCCGATCAGCCGCTGCTGTATTGGATCGTTTATGTGCTATGGTTGAGCCCGGATTAAGTACCTGGGAGTTAGACGAGGCCGGTGGAGAAATCATGAAGGATATGGGGATTAAAAGTGCCTGCAAAGGGTACCGATCAGGGTACCGGGTTTTTCCTTCCTACACCTGCTTGTCTGTAAATGATGAAATTGTTCATGGAATTGGGGTGAAGGACCGGATCCTCAAGGAAGGCGATGTCATCTCCGTGGATGTTTGTATACGGGAAGATGGATTTGTGGGAGATAACTGCCGAACGGTTCCAGTGGGTGAAGTTTCTCCAGAAGTTGCCCGCCTGCTTCGGGTAACTGAGGAGTCCCTCTATGTCGGGTTAGTTCGTGCGTTGCACAAAAACAGGGTAGGGGATATAGGTAATGCGGTGCAGAGGCATGTGGAGGATGAAGGCTTTGCCATTATTACCAACTTTGTTGGGCATGGCGTGGGCCGAACCCTTCACGAGGACCCGCAAATCCCAAACTATGGCAAACCGGGTGCCGGAGCACTACTTCGCAAAGGAATGGCCATTTGTGTTGAGCCCATGGTCAACACGAAGAGTCCAAGGGTTCGGATGGCTAAGGATGGGTGGACCGCCTTGGCCGAAGACCAATTACCTTCGGCTCATTTCGAGCACACTATGTTGGTAGATGAAGGTACTCCTGAGATTGTCACTCTGCCTCCCGGACACCATCATGCAACCAAGTTTTTGAAAGCTAAATTGGAGCAGTTGTCTTTACCTATTGAACTGGATGGTTAACCCCTTTGTAGGATTATGCTCAAAAAATTAGCGGACAGTGTCTTTTCCTTTGATGTGGAATGGATACCCGACCCAAAATCTGCAGAGATTCTTCATGACCTTCCTGCTGCCCCTGGTCCCGGGGTTGAGGCGGCTCATTCTTTTGAAGCCCTCTGGGCCAGTGCTCGGAAAGAGGGGGATGCTCCGGATTCACAACCGTACTTAAAAACCATTCTATGCAGGATTGTATCGCTTGCCGGTATCCTTCGTGAGCAGGCACCTGGGGGGAAACCCTCTTTGAAACTGATTTCTTTACCCCTGGATCCTTCCGATTCCCTGAAATCGGATGAGAAAACCATCCTCACCAGTTTTATGAAGTCGGTGGGAAGAAGGAAGCCCCAGTTGGTCGGTTACAATTCAGCCCAATCGGATGTACCGATTTTGGTCCAACGGGCGATTGTCCATGGTTTGCCTGGTTTTGGCTTTTCGGACCGACCCGCCAAGCCCTGGGAGGGGGTAGACTATTTTGATGCGAGGAACTCGGACTATAACCTGGATCTCGCAGATGCTATGGGGCAGTTTCGAGATCGTCCGACCCTCCATCAGGCAGCTACCCTCAGTGGTATACCCGGAAAGTTAGACGTGAGTGGTGCCTCTGTTTCACAGATGTGGTTGGATGGAAAGCTTGCTGAAATTGTAGAGTACAATGAGTGTGATGCCTTTACGACCCATCTACTTTGGGCTAGGATTGCTCATTTCTCGGGATTGTTGTCTTCCGAACAGTATCAAGCAGAACAAAAACTTGTCCGTGACTTATTGGAATATGAAATTTCACAAAACCGAACCCATTTGCAACGCTTCATAGAAGAATGGGATCGTTTACTCTCTTTGACTGGTCAATCTTAGCCTTTGGGTTCTCCTTGGCTCAGCAGAAAATCAGATAATGGAGCTTTATAGTTTCCTGCCAGTCCCACGATTGCTCAATTAAACTAAACCTATACAAAATATTTATGACTTCAGATACTACAGCAGCAGAAGCATTGGACAAATTAACAGAAACGCGCCAACGGCTTGTGGCAGAAATTCGCAAATCAGTGGTGGGGCAGGACGAAGTGATTGAACAGTTGCTGATTACCCTGCTTGCCCGTGGGCATTGCCTTTTGACTGGTATTCCAGGACTTGGGAAAACTCTCCTGGTTAAAACATTGGCAAGTTGTTTAAGCCTCGGTTTTAAGCGCATACAATTTACCCCGGACCTTATGCCCACCGATGTTTTGGGCACGGAGGTTGTGGATGAAGATCCTAATGGTGGAAAGCTGTCTTTTCGTTTTGTCCCAGGGCCAATTTTTTCCCAGGTCGTTTTGGCCGATGAAATTAACCGGACGCCCCCTAAAACTCAGGCTGCCTTACTCGAAGCTATGGAGGAAAGACAGGTTACTATTGCGGGAGAAACCAGACCTCTTGAAAGTCCTTTCTTTGTGCTGGCTACACAAAATCCAATTGAGCTCGAAGGAACCTATCCTTTACCGGAAGCCCAATTGGACCGTTTTCTTCTCAATCCTGTCATTCAATACCTTCCACAGGACGACGAAATTCGGATGGTGGGGGATACCACCGGCCAGGATCGCCCCGTCCCACAGCCTGTGCTAACCGGGCCCGAAATTGAAACTCTGCAATCCCTGACTCGTCAGGTACCTGCATCCGAGAGTGTGGTGTCCTACGCCGTGCGGTTGGTATCTGCTTCCCGTCCTGGGCAACCTGGGTGCGATCCATGGGTTGCCGATCGAATCAAGTGGGGAGCGGGTTCCAGAGGTTCTCAGGCTCTAGTTCTGTGTGCGAAAGCAAGAGCCTTGCTCGATGGCAGGCCCAATGCATCGAGGGAGGATGTCAAAGCGATGGCGAAATCGGCTCTGCGTCACCGGATTTTACCAAGTTTTCTAGCCGAGTCCGAGGGTTTGAGTGCAGATGACTTAATTGACCGTTTGCTTGAGCAAGTAGCAGATTAGGGACATTTTTGTTTATCCTCTCAATCTTATCATTCTGTGGTACAAGCTAAAGAGTACCCTCTTTTAGACCCTCTTCATCTTTCCAAGATGGAGGACCTCTCCTTGCTTGCCCGGGTGGTCGTGGAAGGTAATTATTTTGGTCTTCACCGGAGTCGGAAACAAGGGCAGGGGAATGAGTTTTTTCAATACCGTGCGTATGAACCGGGGGAAGATCTTAAACGCGTGGATTGGAAGGTGTATGCAAAATCCAATGAATTGGTCAGCAAGACTTATCAGGAGTCTACCCATTCAAACCTAATCATGGTACTGGATGCCAGTGCATCGATGTCCTACCGGGGAACGAACCTCGTGTGCTCCAAGTTCCGGTACGCTCAGATGCTCGCTTCCTGTTTGCTTTATCTTGGGCACAGACAGGGGGATCGTCTTGGCTTGTTTGGTGGTTCCGAGAAAAAGGTCGATTGGATGTTTCCATCAGGTGGGCGTGAGAGTTTTAAGAGTATCCTTACGACGATTGGATCCATGGAGCCAGAAGGCGGGGACTTGGGAGACAACTTGTGGAATCAATTCAAAAGCAAACTTCCTCGGCAGGGGACAGTTGTGGTGATTTCTGATTTTCTTGAAAATGAAAATAGGCTGGAAAACTACCTGAGTTTTGCTTCATCCAATCACTATGAGTGTATCTGCTTTCAGGTAATCGATCCGTTGGAAGAGCTTCTCCCAGACGATGAAGCGGTGCGGTTTATCAACCTCGAGGGAGAGGGTGAGTTGTCGGTTGCTCCGGATCGTATCCGTACTGAGTACCAAAGTCGTATTGCGGGGCATATCGATAAACTGGGGTTATTGTTAGCTAAGACGGGAGCAGAGCTTTGCACCCTTCGCACAAACCAGGATTTGGGATTTGGGATTCGTCAGTTTTTATCCCTGCGGGAGGCTGGTAAATGATTGAATTTGCCCAACCTCTGGCACTATGGACAGGTCTCCTTGTCGGTTTACCTATTTTGGCTCATCTGGCTTATCGCAGGATTGCTCATAAGATTCCTTTTTCCACTCTGCGTTTTCTCCGTACTTCCACCATTCCAAGAAGTGGTCGAAAAAAGCCAAGTGATCTCATGCTGCTTCTTTTACGGGTATTATTTTTTGGCTGTTTGACCTTGATTCTTGCGGATCCGTATTGGCAGGAATCCAGCCCAGTAGACCTGAATCCACTGGGTGATTCAGAGTGCCTGTTTTGGGTTGATACGACTCCAAGTATGACTGGTTGGGGGGGCTGGGAAGAAGCAATTTCCTCAATCCAATCAAAGATAACGGAGGAAAAGAATGTCCGATATGGTTTATTAGCCAGTCAGGGAGGCAGTCTGGTAGCCCTTCCCACCGGTTCTGCGAAGGAAGATTTGGAGTCCGCTCTGAAGCAGTTGAGCTCCCAGTCCTCCGCAGGAAGCCTGCAATCCATTCTCGATCAAGTCCCCCCTTTGTTTTCCCCAAAAAACACAGCCAAGAAGATTATGGTTGTGAGTGATTTTCAAAAATCATCCTGGCAGGAAGTTGCCGGTAGGTTTTCTGCATTGGGTATTGAAGTGGAGTTACTTCCAGTCGGGCACGGGGACTCTCCTTGGCAAACCAGAACCGGTAACCGCGCGATTGTCGATAGCCGGGTGGCTTCGGGTGGTGAGGATAAGATCCGCATCTGGGCTGCGTTACGCAACTGGGATGATGCGAGTGTCGATTTAAATGTTTCCCTCATTGCAGGTGGTCAGGCCAGGCAAACGGTTCTGGCCAACTTACCTCCCTTGGGTAGCACTCAGATTCAATTTACCCTGCCATCCAAGGATTTTGCTCAGGCAACCATTCGCTTGGATGGAGAGGATGCCTACGCAAGGGATAACAACCAGTCCCTCTGGGTGCTGCCTCCGCTCCCTCGTGCTTTTGGTTTTTGGCACAGATCCGAAGAGGACCCAACCGACCTGCTCGAACAGCAATTTTTACAGGCTGCGATGGAAAGCACCGGGGATGGTGAATGGAATACATGGGTGGAAAATAAACAGCGTGCATCGGACCTGAAAAAAGATGATTCAAGCAAGCCTCTTGATTTCCTTATGGTTCTCGGATTATCCGGCTGGTTTGAGGACGAAGGGCTTGCTCCGGCTTTATCGGATTACCTTAATAACGGTGGTAAGGTTTTGGTGACTCCACCCAATGATTCCCATGTTCGGATGAACCGCGCCCTCAAAGATGGGGAGATCATCGATTTTACCTTTGC
>JAQCIX010000002.1 GCA_027593365.1 Verrucomicrobiota bacterium | reverse complement strand
TGGAGAGGTGCGGAATAAGTGCATTTTTGATCGATACACTCCACTTCGGAAAGCTTGGAGTCGCCTATTGAATAGCTAACATACTCTAGTCTGGATTTTTCGTCATAACTGAGAATCGGAAAGATTTCACGAAAAACAGCTTCCAATCCATCATGTAAACGGTGGGTTGAAGGAACATCTCTTTGAAGAAAATGATCAAATGAATCAACTTGGTTTTGGATAAGATTGGGTGGGTCGATTACTTCCTGAAGTTTACCGAAGTTTTGTCTTTTCGTGTGTTCCATAACTAGAGTGGGGATAATGAAGAGATAAGTGAGAGCAATAAAAACGGAAAAGCCGCCGGCTCTAAACCGGACGGCTATTCCAAAAAATTAAAGCAAGAATGGCATTACTTGACTTCTGCCTTAGCACCGGCAGCTTCAAGTTTCTTAGCAACTTCTTCAGCTTCTTCTTTTGATACTCCTTCTTTTACAGGTTTTGGAGCACCTTCAACGAGTTCTTTGGCTTCTTTCAAGCCAAGTCCAGTGATTGCACGAACTTCTTTGATGACTGCAATTTTATTGCCGCCTTGTTCTGCAAGAATCACATCGAACTCGGTCTTTTCTTCAGCAGCTCCTCCTTCACCGTCTCCGCCACCAGCAGGTGCTGCAACAGCAACGGCAGCGGGTGCAGCAGCACTAACGCCCCATTTTTCTTCGAGCTCTTTTACGAGATCAGCGATTTCAATTACAGATTGGCCACTTAGCCAATCGATTACTTGTTCTTTTGTTATATCTGACATAATTAGTTACCTCCTTGCCTGAATAGCATTAGTGCCATTTCGGCTTTTAAGAGCTGTGCTCCTAATATCTTCTAGGTTGGTGGTTAACGGTTGATTTGTGAAATAAGACTTACAGGTTATGGTCAGTCCTAAAATTAGTTATCTTTCTTAGCTTTGGCTTGCAAAACATTGAGCAAGCCTTGAGCAGGGCGATTTAAAATTGAAACTATTTGAGTGGCTGGAGTGTTGAATAGTGATAGTAATTGAGCACGAATGACTTCAAGGCTCGGTAGCTTCGAAAGTTGTTGAACTTCGTCTGCAGTAAGAGTGCGGTCGCCAAGTAATCCTCCCTTAACTTTCACCTTATCGGTAGTTTTGAAATATTTTCCTAAATCTTTTGCTACTCCGGAAGCATCATCTCCACCAACGACTATTGCAGTATGTCCATTTAAGAATTCAGACAAGTCAGGAAGATTTTTTTCTTTAGCAGCAAGTCTTAAGGATGAATTTTTGAGGACATGAAACTCGGCTCCACGTTCAGCTAGCTTTGCTCTCAACTCAGAAGTTTGTTCAGCATTAATTCCCTTGTAGTCAGTGAGGAAAAAGTAGGTTGATTTCTCTAGATGATTACTCGCCTCTTTGATTAAAAATTCTTTTTCTGGTCTCATGATTAATGTGTGTAAGAAATAAATAGTTATTCGACAGATAATAAAACGCTCGGACTCATAGTACTGCTGATGTGAACTCGCTTAATAAACTTGCCCTTGAAACCATCAGGTCTGGCAGAACTTACAGCGTCCAGAGCAGCCTTGGTATTTTCAACTAATTGTTCTGGCTGAAAAGAACGTTTACCAACTAGGACAGACATCGCACCAGTCTTATCCATTTTGAATTCAACACGACCAGCTTTCACTTCTTTGATTGCTGCTGCTATGTCGTCGGTAACAGTTCCCGCCTTAGGTGTTGGCATCAAGCCTCTTGGCCCAAGAACTCTGGCAACTGACCTGACTTCCTTCATCGCACCTGAGGTGGAAAGAGCTACATCAAAACCAACCCAACCATCTTTTACTTTTTTAACAAGATCTTCAAGTCCTGCATAATCAGCACCAGCTGCTACTGCATCTTCAGGGGTTTCAGTGAATACCAACACTTTCACCTCTTTACCGCTACCATGAGGTAAATTTACTGTTCCTCTAACTGCCTGAGAGCTTTGTTTGGGGTCAACACCCAATGAAATAGAAATTTCTACAGATTCATCAAATTTGACGGATTCAAATTTATTTAAAATTTCTACAGCTTCAGTCGTTGAGTATGAGTCAGTACTATTTTTATTAGTAACTGCAGATTTGTAACGTTTGCTTCTTGTCTTCATACTTTAAATAACTTCAATGCCCATACTGCGAGCAGTTCCTTCTATAATTCGGCAAGCCGCTTCATCATTACTAGCGTTAAGGTCATCTTTTTTGGTTTTCACAATTTCTAAAACCTGATCTTTAGTAACCTTTCCCACTTTATCACGGTTAGGTACAGCAGAGCCCTTTGCGAGACCTGCGGCTTTCTTAAGCAAAACAGCAGCTGGGGGTGATTTTAGTATAAAACTAAATGAACGGTCCGCGTAGACTGTGATAACAACAGGCAAAATCAAGCCCGCTTTGTCTTTAGTTTTAGCATTAAACTCTTTACAAAAACCCATGATGTTAACACCTTGAGCACCCAATGCTGGACCCACTGGAGGTGCTGGATTTGCAGCACCTGCGGGGAGTTGTAACTTAATAAGACCTACTGCTTTTTTAGACATAATTTCTATTCTTCTTCAGCTTTTTCTACTTGCCAAAATTCTAATTCGACGGGGGTAAACCTTCCAAAAATTGAAACCGAAACTTTTAGAGTACCTTTCGATGGATCGATTTCATCTATCTCACCAGTGAGATTTAAAAATGGCCCATCTAAAATCTTTACAACTTCTCCAATAGAAAATTTGACTTTGGGAACTTCTTTGCCAGCCGCATCCTGAACTTGACGAAGAATTCTTCCAATTTCATGTTCAGCAAGAGGGGTTGGATTATCTTTCCCGATAAAATTTATAACGCCATCCGTTTCCTTAACTTTATACCAGGGATCTTTCAGCAACATTCCGTGACGATCAAAAAGCTTCATTTCGACAAAAACATACCCAGGATAAAATTTTCTATCTCTTTGCATTTTTTTGCCGTTTTTGACTTCTGAAACTGTTTCGATCGGAACAAGGATTTCCTTTAGGCAATGAGCAAATTCTTCGTTTTCTTCTTTGTATTTGGTAAGGTACCGACGAACTTTGTCTTCGTGATTGGAAAGACACTGAAGTGCATACCACTGATGTTCGGAAATAGAAGTTTCGCTCATTTGTACGAAGTTTAATTCCTTAACAAGTGCGTAGCATACTCGATCCAGTTGGAAAGAGAAAAATCTGACACAGATATGAACAAACCTAATATAAAAACACCAACAACCACTACAGCAGTTGAGCCACGCAGTTCGGCGAAGTCAGGCCAAGTTGCCTTCTTTAGCTCGGCAGTAGTTTCTTTATAGAAAGTTCGTACTCTTGTTAGAGGGTTCAATATTATAAGGGGTAAGGAAGTTGGGTGGCGGGAGAAGAGGGACTCGAACCCCCAGCCTACGGTTTTGGAGACCGGTGCTCTACCAATTGAGCTATTCTCCCAACGCAACCATGTAGGGAAGAGCTTAAACTATTTCAGAGATGTTTCCTGCACCAATGGTTTTACCGCCTTCGCGGATAGCAAAGCGCTGACCAGGTTCCATCGCGATAGCTTTTTGCAATTCGATGTTAACAGCCAAGTTGTCTCCAGGCATAACCATTTCAACACCTTCTGGCAGTTCAACGATTCCAGTTACGTCGGCGGTTCCAAAAAAGAATTGCGGGCGATATCCTTTAAAGAATGGGGTGTGTCTACCACCTTCTTCTTTATTCAAAACATAAATTTGAGCCTTTGCTTTTGTATGGGGCTTAATGCTTCCAGGTTTGGCAAGAACATGACCTCTTTGGATTTCATCTTTTTCAATTCCACGAACCAAGATACCAACATTGTCACCAGCTTGACCTTGGCCAAGTTCTTTACGGAACATTTCGACTCCGGTACAAGTGGTCTTTTTAGAATCACCAAGACCAACAATTTCGACCTCTTCGCCAACTTTGATCATACCGCGCTCAATTCTGCCAGTAGCAACAGTTCCGCGACCGGTGATTGAAAACACATCTTCAACGGACATCAAAAATGGTTTTTCGGTATCACGAACAGGCTCTTCGATTTCGGAATCGATTGCCTCCATAAGTTTTTGGATAGCACCTAAACCAAGATCACTTTCATCATTTTCAAGTGCTTTGGTTGCAGAACCGCGGATAATTTGAGCGTTATCACCATCAAACTCGTACTTACTGAGGAGATCACGAATTTCCATGTCAACTAACTCAAGGAGTTCTTCATCATCACCAGTCATCAGATCGCATTTGTTCAAGAAGACAACAAGGTTAGGAACATCAACTTGTCTAGCGAGAAGGATGTGCTCTCTTGTTTGGGGCATAGGTCCAGTTGTGGCATCGACAACAAGGATTGCACCGTCCATTTGTGCGGCTCCAGTAATCATGTTTTTAACAAAATCCGCGTGACCGGGGCAGTCAACATGAGCGTAGTGACGATTGTCAGATTCATACTCTACATGGGATACTGCGATGGTAACAATCTTGGAAGCATCCCGGACTGTTCCGCCTTTAGCTATATCAGCATAGGTTTTAACCTCTGCGAGTCCTTTTCTTGCTTGAGCATGAAGGATTGCAGTGGTGAGTGTAGTTTTACCATGGTCGACGTGACCGATGGTACCAACATTGACGTGAGGTTTATTGCGTTCGAACTGTTCTTTGGCCATTGGTTTGACTTGTTATGAGTGATATTTGATGGAGCCCACGAGCGGATTTGAACCGCCGACCTCGTCCTTACCAAGGACGCGCTCTACCGACTGAGCTACATGGGCGGAAAATCATGGGGTTGAAATTGTGAGAAAAGGAATCAAAATAGATTTACTTTCTGCAGTGTCAAGTAAAAGGCTTCCTGAATGTACGAGAGCGAATTAACTTGAAAAGGTTGTAGATTTTGACTTAAATGTGAGCTTTGCGGGCGTAGCTCAGCTGGTAGAGCACCACCTTGCCAAGGTGGATGTCGAGGGTTCGAATCCCTTCGCCCGCTCCAATTAAAACAAATGTCCGGCAACCTCAGGATTGCAGACTGTTATGTTAGAATAATCGTCACACTCGTATTGGTGAATCGACAACCCAGCTCCTTTTAATATGGGGAGTAATGGAAGTATATCGTGAGGTTTGAGATTGGTATCTGCCATCATATCGGCCTGACCAGTACAAACTAAATAATACCCAAAACAATCTCCCCATGTGCGGGCAGTACAACCAAGATTAAGAGCTCTTTGCCAAGTTTCGTTGATAGGGGAAGACTGAATGGTATTTAAATCTGTTGTTAAGATTAGAGCATTATCCCAACCATAAAAACTAGACTTAGCTAAAGGAATTCCATTAAGCAAGGCAGTCTGATTGTCCCCAGACAAGTAATTGTCATGAACCATGGGTAATCTCAAAAATCCATAACGAGGAATACCTTCCTCTAAAAAACCGATTAAGGTACCAAACAGCGGAACCCCACGAGAAAACCCGAAAGTGCCGTCTATAGGATCTATCATCCATTGGTAAGAGGATAAGGAGGTAATCGGGTCTCTTTCTTCACCGCAAATCGCATGTTCAGGAAAAGCATTGGTAATACTTTCTCTGAGTTTGTCTTCAATCTGTAAGTCAACATCTGTAACAATCGTTCCGTCCGATTTATAATGAGAATCAAGAACTCCCAGCGTGTTAGTATGAATCTTATCAACTAAAAAGTTTGTATTCTTAATACAAAAGGCATTGAAATCTTCAAATGTCAGCATTCGTGAGTAGTATTGGTAGAGTTATTGACTTGGAGGGTTCTATTGAATCAGGTGTTAGACAAGCTTCCTGCATAGACTTCAAAAACTTTAAGATAATCAACAGCAATGAATATTTAAAGGATGATGGGCTGTTTAGCACTTGGTTGTCAAATTATACAGATTGTTACTCCGTTGGATTTTGGGTGGCACATAATTCTATGATTGAAAAAAATATTATAAGTAAATTTGCACCATATAAAAATAATTTAGCAAGAGATTTTCGTACAATAAAATGGGGGCCCTGGCTAGATACTCTGACAGTTTACAAAAAAATATATCCTAATCTCAAAAATTATACACTCAGAGATTTAAAATTTACTTTTGGTTTGGAGTGTAAGGTAGAGGATTTAGCTTCGAGCCTGTGTAAAAGAACCGCAGTCAAACAACATGAATCTATGTATGATTGTATCGTAACTTATCTGCTTCTTTACAGGATTAAAGATCAAGTAGACCTAAAATTATTTTTGTGCTGACTCGATAATCACGCTCTCCTGCTCGATTTCATCCGAAAGATCATCGTTGCCCTCGTCTAGCATAACTACCTCTGAGACTCCCACAAGGCTGTCTTTATCGTTAAGACCAATAAGCTTTACCCCTTTAGAGCCCCTATTAGTTTCACGGATGTTGGTTACATTGCAACGAACAGCCTGTCCTTTTTTCGAAAGCATCAAAATCTCACTGTCCTGACACACGCTAAGAGCATCACAAACGGAATCAGTATTCATAGCAGTAACACCTTGTCCGCCACGTTTTCTTGGCGAAGTATCTTCTATCCCATCTATATTGCCACCATTTGGCAAAAATGAGGAAAATTTGGTTCTGATTCCAAGTCCATTACTTCCGCAAATGAGTAAAAGTCGAGTGTCATCAACCACTAGCATATTAACAACCAAATCTTTTGGTTTAAGTCTAATACCACGAACACCACGTGTGGCTCGCCCTTGATCCCTTAATTGGTCACATGCGAAGCGTAAACCTTTTCCGCGATTGGTAAGAATGAGTAGATGATCATCCGGCTTGGCTAGCATTGCTCTTAATACACTGTCACCTTCATCAATTTTAATACCAATAATTCCACCTTTTCGGTGATTTTTGTACTGTGATATTAAACTTTTCTTAACAATACCACGTTTCGTACATAAAACAATAGAGTCATCAGATTCAAAGGAGTTAACGGTAAGAACTGTAGCTATCTTTTCATCTTTTTGCATATTGAGAAGATTAATGATATTTCTCCCCTTAGAAGTTCTGGACGCTTCAGGTATTTCATAGGCCTTTTCGACATAGACTCTGCCGTTATTCATAATGAACATCAAGGTATCATGTGCGTTACATGTTTGAATGACATCGATTGGATCTTCTTCCCTCTGACCACTTCCAATTACACCCTTACCACCACGATTTTGAACCTTGAATTCTTCCACAGAAATTCTTTTAATAAATCCAGTCTTTGTAACTGTAATAACACAACCATCATTGGGTATGAGATCTTCCATTCGTACATCCCCTTCGAAATCTAAAATTTCGCACTTTCGAGAATCGGAATAAATATTTTTTAACTCGTTAATTTCTGATTTGATAAGATCAAGTAAAACTCCTTCATTATCTATAATATTTTTTAGATCAGAAATAATTTTCATGAGTTCTAAATATTCATTTTCGATTTTCTCACGTTCCATTCCAGTAAGCTGATACAATCTTAGATCGAGAATCGCACCAGCTTGTCGATCTGAAAGTGAATATTTATCGATCAATTTATCTTTTGCGTCATTTCTGTTTTGAGAAGCTCGTATTATCCGTACAAATTCATCAAGATTATCTAGTGCAATTTTAAAGCCTTCTAAGATGTGGGCACGATCTTCAGCTTTACGAAGTCTATAATTAGTTCTTCTGAGAGTTACTTCTCGACGATGTTCAACATAGCATTGAATTGCTTCTTTGATGTTGAGTTGCCTTGGTCGCAATCGATCCAATGCTAAAAGTATAACACCAAAGCTACTTTCTAAAGCAGTAAGTTTAAAGAGTTTATTTATTGTGACCCGTTCAATTTCACCCATTTTGAGCTCTACTACTATTCGAGTTTGCTCAGTAGATTCATCTCTCAAATCACTTACACCATCTAATATTTTTTCTTTAACTAAATCAGCGATCCTTGTAACTAATGTTGCACGATTTACATTGTAAGGAATGTGAGTTATAACTAATTGCTGTCTACCAGTTGATAATTCTTCTATCTCAATAGTACCACGCATTCTTACAATTCCGCGACCGGTTTTCATATAGGACTCAATGCCAGATTTGCCAGATATAGACCCACCAGTTGGGAAGTCTGGTCCAGGCAAAATTTGCATGATTTCATCTATCTCTATGGCAGGGTTGTCAATGACAGCACAAACCGCATCAATTAATTCTCCTAAATTATGAGGGGGTATATTAGTTGCCATACCAACAGCAATACCCGTTGACCCATTCATCAACAAACTGGGTAAAGCAGATGGAAGAACCGTCGGCTCAGTAGAGCTTTCCTTATAGTTAGGTGCGAAATCTACTGTGTCTTCATCAATGTCCTTTAGCAACTCTTCAGATAATTTAGTTAACTTACACTCAGTGTACCTGTAAGCAGCTGCAGAATCTCCATCTACTGACCCAAAATTACCCTGGCCATCCACTAGAGGATATCTCATTACCCATGGTTGTGCCATTCTAACTAAAGTGTCATATACAGAACTATCACCATGAGGGTGGTAATTTTTTAACACTTCGCCCACAACTCCTGCACACTTATCGTATGCTCGATTATGTAGTAAACCTTCACGTAGCATTGCATACAAAACCCTTCTTTGAACAGGTTTAAAGCCATCTCTAACATCAGGTAAGGCTCTACTTACGATTACAGACATCGAGTAATCGATGTATGCTTTTTGCATAATATCGGTTATATTTTCTTTCATACTAAATTTTGTAATTAATTATTATGCGTCTAAATGGCTTACATTTAATGCATTATCTTCAATAAACATTCGCCTGGGGGCAACCTCTTCTCCCATTAGTGTAGTAAAGATTTCATCAGCAGCAACTGCGTCTTCTATTTCAACCTTAACGAGCGTCCTACAGGAAGGGTCCATTGTTGTTTCGAAAAGTTGTTTTGGGTTCATTTCTCCAAGGCCTTTGTAGCGTTGTATTTGTAATCCTTTTCTTCCGAGCTTCCTTAATTTTTGTAAATAATCGTTTACACCTGATACATCTTCCATCTCAGCATCTTCATTCTTTTCATCTACCAATTTGTATGAAGATTTAGATGTATCGAAGAAAGAAATATCTAATCCTTCTTCGAAAGTATTTTTAATCAATTTTTCTAGTTCATTTGATTCAAACAACTCGTAAATATCTATCCTTTGAGAAAAAATAATGCCATTTCTTTCGATCTCTTTTTGGTAGAAATTTGCATCTGGATCTTGAGATCCAAGGTCATGAGAAGTCATAAACCCTATCTTTGCATCTAGATCAGATAAAAATCTGATCTCTTCGTCATTACCAGTTCTTATTCTTGAAACAAATTTAGGCAAATTACCGCTACTCGGATCAAGATGTGCGAGCAATCTTTCAAGATTAAAACCATATCTCCCCAATCTTTTCCCAGTTTCTTCAATCTTTAATAATAAAGCGTTTATTTTTTCGAGGCTATCTTGATTAAACAACTTATTATCACTCAATCTTATTAGTTGTATATCTTCACAACCTAATTTAATCAAGATTTGACTCATCTCGAAATCATCCTGGATATATTGCTCTGTTTTTCTTCGTTTAATTTTGTAAAGGGGTGGTTTGGCAACATAGATATATCCATTTTCAATTAAACCCCTCATTTGCCTGAAAATGAAGGTTAATAAAAGAGTTCTTATGTGTGCACCATCAACATCTGCATCTGTCATGATGATAATTTTATGATACCGTGCTTTTGTAGCATCAAATGAGCCTTCCCCTTCATGATCTCCAATTCCTGTTCCAACTGCCGTTATAAGACTTCGTATTTCATTATTATTTAATACCTTATCAAGCCTTGCTTTTTCTACATTCAATAATTTTCCACGAAGGGGCAAAATAGCTTGCGTTAGTCGATCTCGCCCTTGTTTCGCAGAACCACCTGCAGAATCTCCCTCGACTATGTAAAGCTCACTTAAAGATGGGTCTTTTTCAGAACAATCCGCAAGTTTTCCAGGCAATCCACCTCCTGAAAGTGCACCTTTACGAACCGTTTCCCTAGCTTTTCTTGCCGCTTCTCTAGCCCGTGCGGCATGAATTACTTTTTGGATAATCGTTTTAGCATCATCTGGCGTTACTTCAAAGTGATGTTTTAATTTTTCTCCGACAATTTTTTGTACAATTCCATCCACTTCTCGATTCGAGAGTTTCGTTTTAGTTTGCCCCTCGAATCGTGGTTCAGGAACTTTAACCGAAACTACGGCAGTCAGTCCTTCGCGTACATCATCTCCAGTCAGCGAAATCTCTTTTTCCTTGAGAAGGTCATTTTGACGAGCATACGAATTAATCACTCGGGTTAAAGCTGTTCTAAATCCTGATAAATGGGTTCCTCCTTCAATATTATGAATTGAGTTTGCGTAAGCATAAAGTTGATCATTAAACGAATCGTTGTAAATCATTGCGATTTCAACCATGATTAATCCATCACCGGATTCGGGGGGTGCTTCACCCGAAAAATAAATGGGCTCTGTAATTAGACATACCTTATTTTTATTTAGATATTCTACATACTCGGTAATCCCATTTTCGAAAAAGAAATTTTCTTTTCGAGACTCTTTCTCGTCTTCAAGATGTATCCTCACTCCCGGATTTAGAAAAGCTAACTCTCTTAATCTTTTCGCTAATAATTCAAATTTAAATTCCCTGGTTTCTTCAAAAATTTGCTCATCGGGCATGAAAGTTATTTTTGTTCCTGTTGAAGAAGCATCCCCAACCACTTTGAGCTCTTGTGTTGTTTTTCCTCTTGAAAATCTCATTTGATGGACTTTCCCGCCTCTTCTCACTTCCGCCGTAAACCATTCAGAAACTGCATTCACGCATTTTGCGCCAACACCATGTAGGCCCCCAGATACCTGGTATGCTCCTTTTCCAAACTTACCGCCTGCATGTAAATTGGTAAGGACTAATTCTAAAGCAGGGATATTATGCTTAGGATGGATATCAACAGGAATTCCTCTCCCATTATCTTGAATTGTGCAAGATCCATCCCCATGAAGGATAACAAATATCTCACTACAAAAACCTGCAAGTGATTCATCGATAGAATTATCGACAATCTCAAAAACACAATGATGCAAACCCCTTTCATTGGTATCTCCAATGTACATGTCAGGTCTTTTCCTGACTCCCTCCAAACCCTCCAGTTTTTGTATCTGGGATGAATCGTAATTATCGTTTTGGTTTTCTGGCTCTTCTGTCATGTTAATGTAGGTATGAAATACAAATAAATATTAGTTATGCTTATGACTTAGGTTTTCTGTTACTTAGAATTCCCCGTCATATGTCTTCTCTTTCAAACTTAATATTTTGTTTATGCATTCGAATTGGGTCAAGTGACTAATCAAGTTTTTGGATATTGAATTCCACACCAAAGTAATTGTTTACACTTCTGATTTGGCTTTTTTTTAAATTATATAAATAATTGGAAGACAGCCGTATATGTAATTTAATTACTATCTTCAGTCTAGATATTAGGAAAATTTACGCAGGGAACTTTTATCTAACTAAAGATTTTAATTTTTTTCCTTCAAATCAAAGTCAAATTTTTGTTTCTGCCGCAATCGCTGTTTCCTTTTTTTGATAAGATTCAAATGCATCGGCATTGATTTAGAATCTCTTTTTAAAATTAGCTCAGTTAATGAAAAATTCCGTAGGGAAAAAATTGTAATTAACTCCTACTAAGGTAATTGTCCCGAAAAAATAAATAAGCATAGGCCAGAATCCAAATTTTAAAAAATCCCTGAACCTGTATCCTCCTACAGTGTAAACGAAAGTATTGGTTTGATAGCCAATGGGTGTCATAAAGCTAGCAGATGCAGCGATACAGCAAGTTAAAACAAAGGCTCTGGCTTCTTCGGTATTCAGACCAAACTGAAAGGCAACCAACAAAGAAACCGGGGTCATGATCGAAATAGTTGCATTATTTGAAAGCAACTCAGTCAATAGAGCTGTGCATAAATAAAGAATCGTTAGGGCTCCAATGATTTGCCATTTATCATTAAACCCAGTCACGCAGATGTTTTTAATAATCTGAGCCAGCATAGAAGCGGCACCACTTTTCTCCATTACAACACCCAAGGCCAACATAGAATAAATTAATAACAATAGATTCCATTCAACGGAACGCAGAGCATCTTTCATGGTCATTGAATTACTAAGAACCAACAATCCAGCCCCAGTTAAAGCAATTAGGAAGAGAGATACGATGCCGGTACTCGCCAAAAGGATAATTGCAAGTAAAACCCCAATAGTAATCCCTGTTTTAAAAGGTTTTCTTTCAAGTTGTAGAGGTACTTTGTCTAAAAGCACAGTTTCATCTTCGGCTCTTAATTTCTCAACACTCGATTCGGAGCCCAAGATAAGCAATGTGTCACCAGGCTCGAGCTTTAGATTATCAAGCCTTAGACCTAAGTTTTTACCTCTCCGATGCAAAGCGACAACAGTAAGATTAAATCGGCCCCTAAAATCAGCTTCTGAAAGCCTTTGGGATGCAAAGCTTGAATTTGGCTTAATCATAGTTTCTACCATGACTGCTTCAGAGGTATTGATTTGTTCGATTCCTAATTCAGCCTGCTTAAAAAATTGAAAGCCCTCAACTCCGCTTGCTTCAATGATCCCTTGGGGCTTACAAGATAAAATTAAACGATCTAGTGGACATAATTTTATGGTTGAGATTGGTGAAGGTAAACTTTTCCCTTCTCGTACAACATCGAGAAGCCTGACTCCAGAAATGGAAGATATTTTAGAATCTTTTACAATTTGACCAACAAGGGTCGAATCAGCCGCAACGATAGCTTCAGTTAGAAATTCCTTTCGGTGAATTTCAGAAAGGATCTTACTTAAAGCTTCACGCCCAGGTAGTAGTTTTTTGCCAAAAAGAATGAGATATAAAATCCCAATGAACATCAATGGCATTCCAATTTTAGTAAGTTCAAACATTCCCATGGCCGGCATGTTTGGATAAAGACTGGAACTTGACATAAACCCGCTAGCAAGAATGTTGGTGCTTGTTCCAATCAATGTACAACAACCTCCAAATATGGACGCATAGGAGACAGGAATTAATAATTTTGATGCAGGCACTCCAAGCTTGCTTGATATCCCAATTACAACCGGCAACAGGATCACCACAACAGGAGTATTGTTAATAAATGCAGAAAGCCCAGCAACTAATAGCAAGAGTAAAAATAGAAATGGGTGGTACCCAAATCTGGTGAGATCTTGTAAGAAAAGGGTTAATTTTTCAATAATTCCTTGTTTACCTAAAGCACAACTTACCATGAACATACCAATGATCGCCAAAGGTGCTTCGCTAGAGAGTATGAGAAGTATTTCGGTCCATGTTGGCCACTTCTCCATACCAAATAAGCCAAGGAATAAAATAAATGCTAACAGCAAGAAAGCCGTTAATTCCATTCTTACTTTTTCTAAAGCAAAGGAACAAACCGCACCGATTAATAATAATAAGGCTAGAATGAGCTCAATTTCGATTGGTGTTTCCACTGGCTTAGGTTATGAATGAGTCGTGTTTTTTAACGAAAATCATTCATTTTTAAATGCATGTTGTCGAACATAAGATGTACTCTCTATGACTTATTCATTTCCAATACGCCCCCGCCGACTCAGAGTCTCTGAGTCTATACGTTCTATTGTTCAGGAAAATCGACTTCATCCCTCTGATTTTGTTTTGCCAATTTTTATTTCTGATGATGATCGGGTGGTTGAGATTTCTTCCATGCCAGGAGTTTATCGTTGGCCCATTGATCAACTCTCCAATCATATTGCTTCTTGTGCGAACATGGGCATCCGAGCTTTCGCTCTTTTTCCAAAGATTTCTTCGGATTTAAAAACTACCAGTGGTCATGAAATTTTGAATCCCAAAAGCCTTGTTTACCGAGCTGCAAGATCATTGAAGTCACTCGACTCTGACATAGTGCTGATCGCTGACTTAGCCCTAGACCCTTACACCTCTCATGGGCAAGACGGTCTTCTTTTAGAAAATGGATATGTTGGGAACGATGAGACGGTCGAAGTTTTAGCGAAAGCTTCACTTATCTGTGCGGATGCAGGTTTTGATTGGGTCGCGCCTTCAGACATGATGGATGGAAGGGTAGCTATCATTCGCAAAACACTTGATCAAAATTCCTACCTTACCACTGGAATCATTTCATACTCAGCTAAATTTGCTTCTTCATATTATGGTCCTTTCAGGGCAGCCATTGATTCATCTCCAGAAGGACAGAATGTAGATAAGTCTACCTATCAACTAAACCCGGCAAATCTCGAGGAGGCCAAAAGAGAGCTTCGCCTAGATTTTGAAGAAGGTGCAGATATGTTGATGGTTAAACCTGCCGAGCCTTTTTTGGATATAATAAATTATGCTAAGACAAATTTTGATATACCGATTGCCGCCTATCAAGTTTCTGGAGAATATTCTAGGATAATGGCAGCGGATCAATTGGGTTGGTTAGACTGGGAAATGTGTGCCCATGAATCACTTTTGAGTATAAAAAGAGCAGGAGCCACAGTTATCTTTTCTTATTTTGCCGATAAAATTGCCTCTTTGCTTTAAACTTTTAGGTCACAGAATTCATTTATCATCGGGAGCACCCCCTTCGTAAGAGGTCACTTCTTCCTCGCGGTCCTCATCCTCTTCCCACTTTAGATCTTCGTCCGGTAAAAGCTTCTCATCTTTGTCTGAAACTTCAACTAGATGCGTGTCTAAATCTGAATAGTCTTCCTCACCTTCATCATCTTCATCTTTTTCGTCATCCAAATCTGAATCTAATTCAAATCCATCAGGAACAAATTCTAAGATAGAAACAAGTTCATCACTGAAGTGACTCCTGCGTCCTTCTAAAAAGTCATTATTGTGCTTTTCAGAGAGCACTTCTTCCATTTCCTCAATCGTGTAGGGTTCTGTGAATTCTATAAGGTCATTGAGCATAGCTACTCTTATTTGAGTTACATGGCTCAAAAAATCTGCATAGGGTCCTTTTTCTTCATCTAAAACATCTGGCAGAGCAAAAAGCATGTCTTCGGCCTTAAGAAGAGAATCCCTTACCCTTTCCAATTTCACTTTTTTACCAGCAACTTCTTCCGATATTTCGAAAGTAAAAAATGCTTCATCTACTAACTGAGATTGTAATCCAAACTCGGTCATTGAATCCAAGAGTTCGTTGATGTAGATGAACTGTTTGGGATCGATTATACCCAGATCCTCTATATCCCAATTCTCTGAATCACTAATGGAATCAACCCACCATTTGTTATCGTTATCACATCGTACAACACACCAATCTAGGCTCGGACTTGTTTTTTTCATTGGATTGCCATAAGAGATGATCAATTTGTATGTCAATCAATACTGACAAATTTTATTACTTTATCTACATTTAAGAGAGATCTAATTTTCATAATAACACCATGTTCAATGCTTTACCATAATCTCCTTAAACCGATCTTATTTTCTTTGGAACCCGAATGGGCTCATGACCTCGGAACGAAAGTATTGCAAATTACCGGAAACTTAAAACCCGCTACATCTTGTTTAAGAAAACTTTTACAATCCGACCGACATCCAGTTGAGGTATTTGGGTTAACTTTTCCAAACCTAATTGGACAAGCTGCGGGACTTGATAAAAATGGACTCTTTCCTGCCACTTCAGAAGCTTTGGGTTTTGGATTTGTAGAAGTTGGGACAGTCACTCCTCTTCCTCAACCAGGTAACGAAAGACCGAGGCTCTTCAGGCTTCCACAAGATAATGCACTTGTTAACCGCATGGGATTTAATAACAGCGGGGTTCATGCCCTTGTCGAAAAGATTCTCCGATCTTTTCCAAAAGGAAAAAGATCAATACCCCTTGGAATAAATTTGGGGAAAGGGAAATCGACTCCCCTTGACTTGGCACTTAATGATTATTGTGAAGGGTTCGATGCGGTTGCAAAACAGGCTGACTATATTACCATAAACATAAGTTCACCAAACACTCCAAATTTAAGGCAGTTACAAAACAATGAATTTCTTGAACCTCTTCTTCAGGGAATTAAAGATCATCGTGAAAAATGGTCGAAGGACCACTCGTTAAAATCTCCTCCTTGTTTATTAAAAATTTCTCCAGATGAGAATTTTAAAAATTTAGAACAGATCGTTTCTAAAGCAGTAGAAAATAATTTTGATGGTATTATTGCGTGCAACACGACAATAGACTCGAGTTGCATCAAATTCTCTAAATCTGTACCGACTGGGGGTATTAGTGGAAGACCGCTATCAATCAAGTCAAACGAGGTCATAAGATTTATATCCAAGTTAACAAATGAAAAACTACCCATTATTGGTTCAGGAGGAATCTTCGACTATGAAAGTGCCCAAAGGAAACTAGATTCTGGTGCTTGTTTATTGCAAATATACACATCCTTTATTTACAGAGGGCCCTTATGGCCCTCGAGGCTTGCCCGCAGAATCCCTCTTGCCAATAGTTTAATCTAGGCAAATACTTTTCTACATTACACTCATTAATGAAAGCCTTTCTATCCATATGTCTTTCAGCATTATTTGCCTCATCTGTATTAGCTTACTTTATTCTTTTTGATGGAAATCTGGCTAAATTGACTGCCTGGTGGCAAGAAATTGCGCGCCATAGCGAATCTCTTCCACTCGCTCCCTATAAAAACAGAGTAGTTGAAAAATCGAGTCTTCGAATAGAGGACGCAAACGAGATTAAAATTATCGATAGACACCTTTTCTGGAAGGGGAGTGGGGCCAAAATAGTTCCAGTTTTGAACAAAAACTCTTATTTAAATTCTCTTAAAATAATAGATGGAGGATATGGATACTCCTCATCTGTTGATATTCACATTTCGGGTGCGGGTAGTGAGCAATTTAAACTCGGTGAACCAGAAGTTGTAAATGGAGTAGTCAAATCTATTGAAGTCATCAAGTCATCCAAGTGGAGCGATGAACCTTTAGCATACGCTTTCGACGAAATTTATCCATTCAGTGGAATCGTAAAAAACGAATTTCCGGGTGGTCAGATTATTGAACAAATACCTTTCCTGAGTGGTAAAATTCATGGAACTATCAAAAGGTGGAATGAGTATGGTTTACCTTTGTCCAATAGAGAGTATTTACATGGCAAAAAACATGGTACACACATTTACTGGTTTGAATTTACCAACGATCCACAGGACTTTACTCCCATCAAATCTAAAAATGGTGACATCTACCCAACTTTGTGGATAAAACTACAAGAAGAGGCCAAGAAGAAATTTGAAAAAAGTTTTGGCTCACATGAAGCTAATGAATGGATCACATTTAATTATAGAAGGCAGGGAGGGGACTTTCCTGTCAGATTATTGGAACACTGGAAAGATAATGTGAGACATGGTTTATTCGAAGGTTTTGATAAGTTTGGTAATAAAACCTTTAAAGATGATTACCAAATGGGACACAGAATAAAGCATAAAACATTTGATAAAACAAAGTAATGGTGCTCAAGGGGGGACTCGAACCCCCACGCCTTACGGCACTAGATCCTTAGTCTAGCGCGTCTACCAATTCCGCCACCTGAGCAAAAAAACAAACATATTAGTTGTAAACCCTCTTGGCAAGAATACTTTTGGGGGTTGCAAATGATTTAAACACATATTGCCGAGATCCATCTTTGTAAGAAATATCGAGTGTAAAGTGATGTGCGTTATTATCTAACAAAAGCGGTTTGCACCACTCGAAAAGGATTATGTATGAATTGCTTAAATGAGGTAAAACCTCATACTCAAACAACTCATAACTAAATGCTTGTCGATAAAAATCTGCATGTATTATAGTTCGGTCAGCGAATTCAATATTTATAAGAGAAAAACTAGAACTATTTACTGAGTGTCCATTGAATAAATTGCAAAGATTTCTTGAAAAAGTTGTTTTTCCAACGCCCATTGGGCCATTGACAAAAAGGACCACATACTTATGACAACACAATAATTGATAGATGTCATTATGAGAATCGTCTGATATAAACTTCATTCAAGAATAAATAAAAGCATAATCGAATTAAATATTGCATGCATAATTATGGAGTATATTATACGATTTGAGTATAATCTTAATAAAGCCAGGGAAAGACCTAGGACAAAAAGTGTAGGCGATGAGATAATATTAAAGTGAATAATGGCAAACAAAGCTGAAGTCATACAAAATGATATAAGTATAGGCTGTCTATGCCTCAAAGATTCAAATAAAATTCCCCTAAAATATAATTCTTCTATAATTGGAGATATTAAAAGAATTGAGAATAATTGAGTTATACTAATATCGAAAGACTCTTTAATCTGGCTTACATTACTTTGTAACGGAAAATTGGCAAATAATGATCCGCTAATTAAATTAACTGAAATAATTGATATTAATGAATATATAATTATCTGAGTATATGTAATATTCCATTTGCAAGAAGAATGTTCACTTTGATAAAATTTAGAAGATAAATAGAGAGGAATAATCAATAAATGAAGTGGAGGAAGCAAAAATAAGACTACAAGCAATAATGCAATAATTGTCTTTTTTTTATCAAAGATATAATTTTGTTCAAGCAAGGTGTGGTAATTAGGGTTTATCGATGTAAGCAATCCCTTTTTCACTGTAAGTAAGAATAATCTTGTGTTTAAATTTATATTTATCTAGCGGTGTATTAAAGGATTGACTGAAGCTATTCTCTTTTTTGTAAATCCATGGGTTGTCTTGTTTAATTACTGTGAAATTAGCTGCACAATTATCTTTCAGAGAAGGTGGATTTAGGCGTAGTATTTTATGAGGATTATAAGACATTTTCTCAGCTAAAAGCTTAAAGGGGTCTTTCCCTTGAATAGACTCTATGAAAGTAAGTGCGGCCGTTTCTAATCCTATAGCTCCGGCTGGTGCCAAATCAAACTCTACATTTTTATGATGTTCGGCATAAGGTTGATGGCTTGAATTGCATGAATCTATGGTTCCCTGTTGTACAGCAAATATCAATTCCATTCGATCCGTTTCTTCTCTCAATGGCGGAGCAATTTTTGCATTTGTTTGATAATCTTCAATTATTTTATGATCCAATAATAAATGATGTGCTGAAACATCTGCAGAAATCTTTATTCCTGCACCTTTTGCTTCTTTTATCAGCTTCACCGATCCTTTACTGGATATGCTGCTAAGGTGGATTGGAATATCTAGGTGTTTTGAGATCAGGATTGATCGTTGTACTGCTAATTCCTCAGCCAAACGAGGACTGCCCGATAATCCCATTTTCAGACTCAAGAAACTTTCATGTGCATGGGTGTTTCTTGATAAATACGAATCTTGAGGAAAATCAATAATGACTAATCCGAACATATCGGCGTATTTTAGGGCATTTAGAAATATTTGGTTGTTTTTAGGTGTAAAAGGGCAATCCGTTACAGCAACAACACCTACATCTTTTAACGAGCCCAGTGGGGACATTGATTCTCCTTTGGATTGGATAGTCAAAGCTCCTGAAATATATACACGAATCTTTGAATCTTGATTAACTCTATCCTGAATATATCTGATCGTTGCTGGATTATCGCAATGAGGATTCGTATCAGGCATCGTTAATATTGATGTAAACCCACCCTTTGCGGCAGCTTCAGTTAATGAAGTTATCGTTTCTGCCTTAGAATCACCGGGAACACGACAATGGGTCCTTAAATCTAGAAAGCCTGGAAGAACTATGAGTTCGTCGCCTGAAATTATTCTTTGACCAGGTTCACTACTTGGTTTTTGGTGATATAATCGTCCCTCTCGAACATACAAATTAGATATTCCATCAATTCCTGAGTTAGGGTCGACTAAACGAGCTCCTATAATATCTATACTTTCGTGATTAGAGAGCGTCATAATGGTTTATCTAAACATTTTGATATACATAAGTGCATAATCGCCATCCTGACAGCAATTCCATTAGAAACTTGCTCCAGAATCACCGACCTTGAAGAGTCAGCCAATGCAGAATCTATTTCAACGCCACGATTAAGAGGGCCTGGGTGTAAAATAATTGCTTTTTCTTTCATCCACTCAAGAGACAATGGGCCTAACCCAAAAACATTTGCGTATTCAGATAAAGATGGAAAGTGGGATGCACTTTGTCGTTCGTGCTGTATGCGAAGTAACATTACAGCATCTGCGTCCTTTAGGGCAGTCTGCGTATCGTGAGTAACTGTTGCCCCCAAAAGTTTAAAGTCAGCAGGAACTAAGGTTGTGGGGCCAGCAAGAGTAACTTTTGCACCAAGTTTTGTTAGTCCCCATAAATTAGAACGCGCAACCCGACTAAAAAGGATATCTCCTAGAATGGTTATTTTCTTGTTCTTTAAATCTCCAAGTTTTTCTCTAAGCGTATATATGTCCAATAAGGCTTGGCTTGGGTGCTCATGAGCACCATCTCCAGCGTTAATAATTGGCACTTCTACCATTTTCGAAAGAAAGAGGGGGGAGCCTGGTGATGAATGCCTTATAATGATCGCATCAGCTCCAAGAGCCTGAACATTCATAGCGGTATCTTTGAGTGTCTCCCCCTTGGTCAAACTACTCGCCTCTCCTGTTATGGAGATGATATCTGCACCAAGCGATTTTGCTGCAACCTCAAATGCCACTCGAGTTCTTGTACTCGGTTCCATAAATAAATTTATGATTCTTTTACCCTTTAAAGAGGAGAAGATGGGGTCTGTTTTATCTGAAATGCTTTTTATTGAATCAGCCGTGTCTAGAATTAAACTTATCTCATCGGGCTTTAATTCCTCGATGGTAAGTAAGCTTTTACGAGTCCAACTAATCATTGCCATAGGGTTTCTTGTTTTCCTAATTGCTGCATTGCTGAGGGGTCACTCTTAGGCATATGCTTAGGTGCAGATAGCGTGTTTTTCTGGAAGCTTTCTTGTTTTCTTAGAACCATATTTGTAAGGATTTCTCTGACTTTCTGCTTCATCCATATGGAAGTTGAGGATCTGGGGGAATAGTCTGCCGGACCATTATTATGGACTCTTCCACTTTCGACTAGTTTGCAGGTTTGAGCAAATTCATCTTCATCGTCAGGGTCATAAACCGCATAAGTTTTACCACCCATTTGCTTAACCACCGCAAAAACAGGGACATCACTTGGTCCATCTGCTGCATAAATTAATTGGTCAAACGGCACCCTGCGCAGTTCATGAGGCACAGACGCATTTACATCCAAAGAGGTGTTTTTGTTACAACCTTTGTTTATTTCAAAAATAAATCTTGTTTTAATCGTGTTATCAACTGCAAGACCAATCTGAGAAATCTCTGGATCTATAGGTAAAGAAAGGTCTGTTTGACTCAAGTAGTTTGGTGGCAAAGCTGATTCAATAAACTCCGACGCAAAAACACCTTCCACATGACTGGCAATCTTACTTCCTAAAATCATTTGTGCCAGACCTGTGCTTATTATGTAATGTTCAACCTTGAAGTCATAGTCCTTAAAATTCTTTTCCTGAGCTATAAGTGCGATTTCTTGAAAGAAATTTGGTAATCCGGGATAAAAAGGTAGTTCCTTTCCAAGCTCGAATAGCTTTTGGTTAGTAAGACCGCGCATTGGGCCATTTTTTACATAACTTAAAATATGATTTAGATAAATCGTTTCAGCAGATACAGTCTGCCCTCGAAGGGAATAAATTTCGGGCAATTTATTTACTTCAGACCAAAATACTTTTTCGTTAATGCCAAAATAATTAAACAGAGGCGTTTGCATGTAGCCTGGGATGAGGGTTTTGTCAAAATCCCATACACACGCGACTACATTCTGTCCGTGGATATGATTGTTATGCGAACCTTTACTCAATTTGATCGTTATCCTACTTTTACTTGTTTATATAAAAATAATTATGGAAGAGCTACCAAATATCGAACCCTTTCGAAAAAGGTATCATGAGATTGAAGAACTACTTAGCGAGCCTGATGTTTTTAAGGATGCTCGAAAGGCAAGCTCTTTAAATAGAGAGCACACTCGTATTCGTAAGATTATCGAAATTTTTGATAATGTTAAACATTGTCAGCAAGACATTTTCTCGACCCAAGAGCTTTTAGAAGATCCTGAGTTATCAGAATCTGCTCATGAAGAAATCATGTTTCTTGAGCAAAAGGAGTCAGAATTAAAAAGTTCATTATTGGTGGCTATGCTTCCGGAAGAAGAAGATACGGGGAAAAATACCATTGTTGAAATTCGTGCAGGTGCTGGCGGAGATGAGGCTTCTCTATTTGCTGCCGATTTATTTCGGATGTATTGTAGATACGGAGAAAATAAATCTTGGGGATTTGAATGCCTAAGCCAAAGCACTTCTGAGTCTGGTGGCTTTAAAGAAGTAGTCTTTATTTTTAGGGGCGAGGACGCATGGTCTAGAATGAGATTCGAAAGCGGGGTACATCGTGTTCAACGAATTCCAGTTACAGAAGCTGGTGGGCGAATTCATACATCAACGGCTACTGTTGCAGTTCTCCCAGAGGCTCAAGAGGTTGAAATCTTAATCGATCCCCAAGATTTAGAAATTAGTGTTTGCCGAGCTTCGGGTCCAGGCGGACAAGGTGTAAATACTACTGATTCTGCTGTACAAATCTTACACAAACCGAGCGGGATTCAAGTTTACTGTGCCGATGAAAGATCCCAGCTTAAGAATAAAAATAAGGCAATGACAGTGCTGAGGTCCAGACTACTCCAAGCTAAGCAAGCAGAGGAAGATGCCAAATACGCAAATGATCGCAAAAACCAAGTGGGTTCTGGTGATAGAAGTGAAAGAATTAGAACCTATAATTTTCCCCAAAGCCGTTTGACGGACCATAGAATTAATTATTCCTCCCACTCCCTAAATGACTCAATGATGGGAGACTTGGACCATCTAATTGATGCTCTTATTTCTCATGACCAAGCTATTAAATTGGAAAATCTATTAAAAGATGATTCAAAATAAATCACTTTCTATTTTGGAAGTGATCAATAAGTCTTCTCATTTTCTTGAAAAAAAGGGGGTTGAAAATCATAAAACTGATGCCGAGTGGCTTATTGCTCACACACTTGGTTGCCAAAGGATGGATTTGTACTTGAGATTCGGGGAAATACTTAGTGATTCCATATTAGAAAAAATACGAACCTTCGTTATTAAAAGAGGCGAGAGAATACCTTTACAGCATATTCTTGGTAGTGTGCCTTTCGCTGGCTTACAATTAAAGTGCGATAATCGAGCCTTGGTGCCTAGACATGAAACAGAATATCTCGTGGACTTTGTTACCCAAAGACTGACCACAAATTTTTCCGGTAAAATCGCTGATTTAGGATGCGGAAGTGGTGCTATCATTTTAGCGTTATGTAATCAATTGCCGAGGGCGACTGGTGTTGGCTATGATAAATCGAATTGTGCTTTGGATTTAGCAGAGGAAAATTGCCATTCTTCTGGACTCAGTTCTAGGGTTTCATTGCAAAACTTTAATTGGTTAGAAAATGAGTTTTTACCTGACACTTTTGATCTCATTATTTCCAACCCACCTTATCTTTCAAAAAAGGAATGGTTGACTACTGAACCCGAAGTACAGTCGCACGACCCGATTACTGCTTTAGTTGCCTCTCAAAATGGCTTTTCAGACATTAAAAAAATAGTTTCTATTGCTCAAAAGTCTTTATGTGAAGGAGGTTACTTGGCCTTAGAGTTTGGTCATAAACAAGCAGTGCTCTTAGAAGAATTACTAAAAGAAAAATTTGATTTTGAAATTATTCGAGATCAATTTTTGGTAAGACGATTTGTTTTCGCAACCAAGATATAATGTTAAATTTCTGATTTTCCTGAATCTATTTTGTGGGAAATCTGTTTATAAGAAGTTTCATTTACCCAGTCTCTTAAAATCCTGAGGCTCTCGTGTAATCTAATATCTAAAGTATCGGATTGGGTGTATTTATCTTTTGTTGAATTTTGTTCATCATTGGAGAGTCCACGAATAGCCATAGATTTTTCTTTTTGATCTTTCACTACCTGTAAGACGATTTCTCGTGAAGGGAAGGATAACATTTTTAAAGAATCAAATTCATCTGATAAAATTTGGGATCTATTTGAGTCAATGGCTTTTTCATTTAATCTCTGGCTTAAGCTCAATGGTACAACCTTTTGCTCCCTTTTCTCTTTAAACCAGGAAATGCTTTTTTCGAGATACTGGAATTCTTTCTCCTGTTGCTGCCTCTTTTCACTTAATCGGCGAAGTAAATTAATCTCCACTTCATTATATTTGAATTCTCCCTCAGGTCGCCTGAAGTTAACTTCAGGTATTTTATCCCAAGCAAGAGCATTATCGAGGTCTGATTCACCAATAGGCAGGTATTCATTGATGGAGTGCATGGAGATGTCGCTTGTAACTCCTGTCAACTGAGTGCTTTCGCCGGAAGGTAGGTAGTATTTTTGAATGGTTATTTTCGCTGCACTTCGCTTGCCGTCCTGGACTCCCATGGAAAAGGGTAAATTCATGGGAATCAGAGATTGAACAGTACCTTTTCCGTGAGTTGATTTGTCGCCAACGATGATTGCTCTTCTGTGGTTTTTGAGTGCTCCTGCTACAATTTCAGATGCAGATGCACTATACCTCGAAACTAAAATAATTAATGGGCCATCCCATGCTAGCTTGGGATTAAAATCGAATTTCTTTCTGATTTTTCCGTCCGAGCTTTTTACTTGAACGACTGGACCTCGGGAAATGAATAAACCTGCTAAATTTACTGCCTCACTAAGATAGCCTCCTCCGTTTCTCCTAAGATCCAATATTAATCCTTGAATTGCTTCTTCCTTGAGTACTTCGATTAACTCTTCTACGTCGTCAGTGGCTTTGTGACCTTCTCCGCTTGAGCCATAGAACGAGGGAAGTTCGATTACACCAAAAGCTAAGTTATCTCGATCATTTTCAATATTATAAACACTCGCACTCGCTAGGTTTGCTGTGAGTTTAATTTTGTCTCTAACAATCTTAACTACTTTTGTAGAAGATGGACTTTTAATAGGTCTAATTTTTAAAGATACAATTGTGTCTTTGGGTCCTTTAATAAGATCCACTATCTTAGAAAGCTTCATTTCGACTACATCCACAAATTCGCCCCCTTCCTGGGCAACCTGAAGAATCACATCTTCGGCCTCTAATTCTCGTGATGCTTCTGCAGGGCCACCTGGTAGCAATTCCTTGATAGTACAATAGCCATCTTCATCCGTTAGCACTGCTCCAATGCCTACAAATTCATTATGCATGGCTTGATCAAATTTTTCCTTCTCTTTGATATTAAGAAATGAAGTGTGAGGGTCGAACATTTGAGTAAGCGTTGATAAGTATAATTCCTGTACATCACTTGCCTCAAACTCAGTGATATTTTTGTGCCATCTTTCATATTTCTTTTTGATTTTTTCGAGGGCATCCAATCTTTTTCGTTGGGTAAACTGAGTTAATTCGAGGGAGGTTTCATTATCATCCACCTGAGTGAGTAATTCGTTTGTAAACTCATAAGAAATAAGCTTTTTCCAAACATCGTCTAAATGCTGAATGGTGTGAGCCCACTCAGAATCGGAACGATCCACTTGATAAGATTGGTTGTTATCTAATTTAGGAATACCGGATAACAAGTTTATAGATTGATTTAGTCTGGATAATGCATTCTTTCGATAAGAGTCATAAATTTCGAAAGCCGGAAATAAATTTCCTTGCTTGAGGTATGTAAGGAGGGTTGGTTCATACCTAAGAATAAATTCCTCCAGATCTTGAGCCGTAAAAAACAATTTTTGTTTGTCCAAGTTTTTTAAATAATTTTCTAAGAACAACTTCTCGTTGAGATCTTCTATAGAAAGCTTTTTGTAATGGGCTTTTTCAAGAGCATTTAAAAGCCATTTTGTCTCATCCACCATGATTGGACTAGGAACTAATGGTGTGGGCTGTGCAGAATAACTCTGTTTGGAATTAATCGCCTGCGAGGAAAAAACGGGGGGATCAATTGCTATAGCGAAAGATGATCCAGCTATATAGAAGAACAATAAAAAACAAGCTTTCAAATGGATGTAGATCATGAATAAGTCTAATTTAGCTGTCTAACAGCTTTTTTGCTTTTTCCAAAGTTTCTTTTTCTTTGGAAGTCAAGGATCCAAAACCTTTTTCATTGATTTTATCTAGAATGCGGTCTGTTTCGATTTTTATAGATGAATTCATTCCAAAATTCACTTTGTAATTGGGTTTAGGATTAAATGAAACCTTGCTCTTTCTGGGACTCTTTCCATTAGAATGCTGAAAAGTAAACTTTATGGGAATGCTTAAATTCTTAGAGAAAAATATAAAATATAAGAAACCTGCAAACATACCTCCAATGTGAGCCGAATGTGCAATACCACCAAACCCAGTTAGTTCAGAATTTAGAAGTCCATAAACTTCTAATCCAACCAAACCAGCTAAGAGCCATTTTGGTTTGATCGTTATGGGTAATATAAAAAAAAGTAGAAATGTAATGGGCTGATTGGGTCTTTCTAAACAAAAGAAGCAAAGAGAGCCTAAAATCACGGCAGAAAAGCCAATTAAGTGAGAATTTGTATCTAAATTAAATAACAACCAGATTAAGCTCCCAGATAGCAAACAGCTTGCTGTAAAAAATTTAAACTTTGTGGGACCAACCCTTTCCTCAACACTTCTTGAGATGAAATGTAATCCTAACAAATTCATAATGAGGTGTAATGGCCCATCATGTAGAAAACCATAGCTGAAAAACGACCAAAGATGACCTGAAAAGAAAAGAGGTGGAGTTAATGAAAGAAACTGATAAATAAAATTTTGTTCAAAAAACAAACCTACTATAGATTGTAAAATAAATGAGCCAATTAAAATTAATATAAGAGAATCACAAATGGATCGCTTGAATATTCTATTGGCAGAAAACATATATGATCTTTCGTATAACATTTAAAAATTATTTTTCTGGTTTAAGCAAATTAATCAGTAATTATATATCAAATTTAAAATCTGAAAGTATTCTAGTTATTTTGACAATTAATATTTTAATTCTTAGGATTTCTACATCTTACGGTATGACTGGACTGGTTTTAGCATTTTCTTTTTGCGTTATAACCAATATATTTTTAAGAAATATATTAACTAACAAAATACAAAGAATCAAAGTTGCCCTGTTATTAATTATAGAAATCACAATATTTTTTTTATTATTTTGTTCAGTAAATACCATCGAAAGAAATAATATATCAAAATTCGAAAAAGACTTTAGGATTAAGCTTATACCAATTAAGGAATATGATTCGGAAAGTAAAAATTACAAATACTTTAGTATAATTAAGGAGCTCAAGCCTCCTGTGGGAGGTTGGGTTAATAGAAAAGCAATCATCTGCGATCGGTACTATGAAAACAAACTTCCTTTATGTTCTGAAGTGGAAGTCTTGGCAAACATCGAATCTTTTCCTGGTGACAACTTTTTATCGATTTCAAACATAAGGCTGGCAGTGAACGAGGTTGATGAGTCTAAAGTGTTAATTCATCAATTTGAGGAGAAGATTAAAAGAATAAATTCTGAACCTGTTGCATTTGGCTGGGCCATGTTTACAGGATCAAAGTCTTTTGTTAATCAAAATATCTTTGATAAATTACAGGATACGGGTACGATTCATTTATTTGCGGTTAGTGGTTTGCATATAGGTTTTCTTTATGCTTTTATGACAATTCTTTGTTTTCCAATAAAACATAAATTTTATCTCAATTTGCCATTAAAGATAATCGCTTGCCTGGTATATTTGGGATTTATTGGAATACCGCAAACAGGTTTAAGAGCCTTGTTGATGATTAGCCTTTTTGAAATTACTCATTTTTTAAGAATTAAAAATAAGGCGATAATATTCTTTTGTCTTACATTAATGGCTTTTATTGTTTTTTTTAAGGATTCTGTTTTTAGTCTAAGCAATCAGCTTTCCTTCACTGTTGTTTTATTTATTTTATTTATACTGAATAATAACGATTATTTGAAAGGTTTTAGAAATAAAATATTAAAAAATATTGTTTTGCTATTTTTCATTTCCATTGCTGCATCAAGTGGTTCTTTTTTTCTCATTTTAGATTATTTTGGAAAGTTTCCATATCTTAGTGTTCCTGTTAACATTTTTATTAGTCCTTTTGTTTTCTTATTTTATATCCTAAATGTTCTGTTTCTTTTCTTATTTTTTATCTTTGATTCAAGTTTTTTGATAATTACAATTAATTACACTTATAAAACTATATATTATATAATAAATACTTTTTATGAAATCTCTTGTTTATTCCCAAAAAATGAATACTATATCTTTAATTTTAGCGGAGTTTTTCATTTTTTTGTATTTGTATTTATTTTTTTAACTTTTTGTTTTAAAATTTGTTTTCGTTATAAAATATATTTCTTATTTTCTTACTACTTTTGTGCTTGGACTAGCATGTTTTTATACAGTGTTTTCTTTTAAGACCTAATGATGTTGGTTGCCATTACACTACAATTATCTAGCATAAAGGCGGTATGTTTCCTTTAGACAACCTTGAAAACTGGCATTCTGGCAAGGGGTATTGGTGTGGCACCTCAGATGTCGAATGGAATGACTGGAAGTGGCAAATGCGTAATCGCTTAAACCAAAAAGAACAATTCGAAAAGTACCTTAAGATTTCTGAAAGTGAGTCCGAGGGTCTCAGTCTTTCAAGTAGCAAATTATTAGTTTCTGTAACTCCCCATTTTTTTAATCTGATCAATCCATCAGATCCTGATTGCCCCATCAGGAAACAGGTTATTCCCACAAATAAGGAAAGTGTTGTATTACCGTACGAAGACCCAGATCCCGTAGGGGAAGAAGGATCCATGGTTGTTTCTGGTCTAGTACATAGGTATCCAGATCGAGTTCTTTTTCTTACAACAGACCGCTGTGGTTCTTATTGTAGATATTGTACAAGAAGTCGGATGGTCTCTAACGCACAGGGTTATGGTTTTCATCCAAACTTTGAAAAGAATTTAGATTATATCCGAAAACATACCGAGGTTAGAGATGTTTTACTTAGTGGTGGTGATCCGCTCTTATTATCTGACTCTAAATTGTCCTTTCTTATAAACGAATTATCTAACATTTCTCATGTTGAATTTATTCGATTAGGATCCAGGTTGCCGGTTTTTTTACCACAACGAGTAACTGACGGATTGATTGATGCTTTACGGGGGCACCCCAATGTGTGGATGAGTATCCATGTTAACCACCCTAGGGAGTGTACGATTGAACTAAAAGACGCTTGTCACAAGCTAGTTAATTCTGGAATACCCTTAGGTAACCAATCTGTCCTACTTAATGGTATTAATGATAATGTGGATATTATGAGAAGTTTAATCCACAGACTTCTTATCATGAAAGTCCGCCCTTACTATCTCTATCAATGTGACTTAGTTCCTGGAAGTTCTCATTTCAGGACACCCGTTCATAAGGGCATTGAAATTATTGAGGGCTTGCGTGGCACAACAACAGGGTACGCCATCCCTCAATTTGTTATTGATGCTCCCGGCGGTGGTGGCAAAATTCCCATTAATCCTAATTATGTTAAGGAGGTACAGGGCAAGACCTGGAAATTAAAAAATTTCGAAAACAGGGAATTTATATATCAATCCCATTAGTAACAGGGTCAGATGATTGTTAATCTGTCCTGATCGGCATGACAACACAGAGGAAATTTGTTGGGTTTGCTTCTTCTGTGTTAACCTTAAAAACCCCCGGACTCATATCATCTCTAAATTCAAAAACTACTTTGTCATGGTTTATTGACTTTAATGGATCCAAAAGGAATTTCGGATTAAACGAAACTACCGCATCTTCGCCTTCATACTCGATAGGCATTGATTCACTTGCGTCGCCTAAAGTACTTTGACCGAAAATTTCCATCTCATTTTGTTTTAGTCTTAGGGTCACTTTTTCGTCTGATACTAATGCTGCTCTGTGCACACACTCTAGCATTAATTCTCTTTCCACAGTCGCTTTGTTAAAATCGTCTTTTGGAATGACTTGTTTAAAGTTTGGATACTTTCCTTCAACTACTTTAGATACTAGGTATATTGATGATTTGAATCCGTTTCCTGATTCTTTTTCTTCTGGAATTGTCAACTTAAGGGAAACCTGTCGGTCTGTAAAGTTAAGCTCGATTTCCTGTGCCACATTGGGCAATCTTTCCAATTCTGCGACCGTCATTGATGGCAAAATAAACTCGCCACTGTTTTCTTCTTTGGAGTTCTCGTTTTTGCTGGTAACAGCCAACCTTCTGCCATCCGTAGCGACTAGAGATATTGTGTCGTTTTCCTTTTGGAAAAATACGCCCTTTAGCATGTATCTTTCTTCATTTACGGACTGAGCATATGAAACGCTCTTCAGCATATTTGTTAGTTCCTCTCTTTGTAAGACAAAGCTTTTGCTGCTCTCTAATTCTGGGAGTGGTGGAAACTCTTTGCTCTCCATGCCAACAATGTTAAAGATTGATCCTCGGGTTGATATCGTTGCTTTTGGAGTATCTTTTGCGGTCACATTGACCTCCATATCCGCTAATTCTCTAACTATCCTGAGGAGTTCTTTTACTGGTAATGTTACAGATCCTTTTTCTTCCACATTGGCTACTATCGAGCATTTGATTCCTAAATCCAAATTTGTTGTAGACAGGTAAACGCTACCTTCGGTTGCTTCGATAAGCACATTCTGGAGAATTGGCATGGTCTTCCGGGAACCAACAACATTGGAGACGAGTTGCAGTCCAGCACTGAAGTGATCTCTGTTTATTTTAAAATTCATTAGATTTGTTTTGGTGTGGATCAGTGATTTAAACAACCATTAATTATTAAGATATTAAGTAAAAATTAAAAAACTAGTTTTATTATATACAAGCAACAAATGTAATAAAGACTTAAGTAATTGTTAACTAGCTCTTTAAGTTAATTTTAAATGTTAACAACAAAGAGAAAGAACTCTTAAGAACCAAAGAATGTCTATAAGATGAAGGGAATTAACAAAACTATCACAAAGAAGGAGTTACTTTTTTCGCAGGGAATCCAAATAGTCCCAAAAGCTTTGATGTTTCTCAATAACCGCTTCTTCTGAGGAGGGGAGGTTACACCGGATCATAAAATCCTGAAATGTGTTTTTTCCCAGTATATACTGACAGTGAAGAGCTGCTTCATTTCTTTCCATATAGATACGAAAATCATCCAATCGTACCCGGTAATATGTTTTCCCTTTTCTGGCAAACCTTCCGATATCTGCCCTTTTTTCTAAAAGAATATCACCCGATAAAGAACTAATTTTTTCTACAAGAGCAAGTTGTTCCATTTGGGGTAAGGAAGAGATGACATCCAAGCTTTGTGAAGAAAAGGTAACCTGTCTCATTGAAATCTTTTTAAAATATCTTTGTTCACAGCGCAATGGAAACAAGGGTATCTTTTCATTTATTACTTCGCACCAACGAATCAGATGTTATAGAAAGAATGTTAAAAATGAGATACACTGAATTAGATGAAGCTAAAACCGTTCTAACCAAAGAAGCGTCAGCGATACAAGAAGCGTCAAATAATTTACTACCGGACGCATTCAAAAGCGCTCTCGATATATTGTATAAGGATAGTGGAAAAATCATCATAACAGGAATAGGAAAATCTGGTTATGTAGGCCAAAAAATGGCTGCGATGATGTGCAGCACTGGTTCCCCAGCAGCGTTTTTACACCCGTCGGAAGCAGTACATGGGGATCTGGGTATTCATCAAACCGGAGATCCGGTTATATTTTTGTCAAACAGCGGAGCTACGCCCGAGCTTATTTACTTAGAACCAGTATTTAGAAGCAGGGGTGCTAAAATTATTGGAATACTAGGCAAAACAAATAGCCCTCTAGCCGAAAAGGTGGATGTTTTTCTAAATGCAACAGTAAAAGAGGAGGCAGATCATTTAGGAATCGTCCCAACAGCAAGTTTTGCGGCAGCATCGGCGTTGGGTGACGCACTTGGTTCAGCTTTAATGAAAAGAAGGGGTTTTGATAGAAACGAGTATGCAAAGACACACCCTGCAGGGCAACTGGGAAGAAACTTGATTCTTCGGGTTCAAGATGTATTTCATAGCAAAGAAAAGGTGGCTTGTTTAGAAGAATCTGCTTTGATAAAGGATGCGGTTTTAGAAATGTCAAAATATCCACTCGGGGCTGCTTGTGTCGTTAAAGATCAAAGCCTTCAGGGGATTCTAACAGACGGCGACTTAAGGCGTGCACTGCAAACAACAGATAACCTAAATCAGTTGAAGGTGGTTGATATAATGTCTAGAAACCCACAAACTGTGAGGTCTGATCAACACCTTGGTATTGCATTAGAGTTAATGGAAAAAAGAACACCTAGCCCCATTTCCGTTTTACCTGTTTTATGTCCTAATACAGAAAACTTTTCAGGTTTAATCAGATTGCACGATATTCTAACTGGATAATTTCCATGATTAAAAAAAAGCTACTTCCCATAAGCCTACTTATATTTTCCGTAATTAGTTTGTGTTATTTAGCACTGCAAGTGAATCAGGCACTTCAGGAATATAAACACTGGAAAACAAGAGAATCCGTACTAGAAAAGGAACTTGAAGTTCTCAGAGAAGAAGCTCGGAACCACCAACAATTTTTAGATAGACTTCGCAGGAACCCAGATTTTCAAGATGAGGTAGCCAGAAAAGAATTGGGGTATGGAAAACCAAACGAATGGCTCTACAGATTCCCGGAAAAAATGCCCTCTAATAAATGACTAGAACCAAACTTAGTGAAAATAGTTTAATCACTTCCTTTAATGAAATAGGACAGGATCAATTATTTAGGTTTTGGAAGGATTTAAATCAAGCAGAGAGGCAAAACTTTTATAATCAACTGCAAATTATTGACTTAAGTGAATGCCTAAGGGCGTGGGAAGACATTCAAACCCCCAAATCAAAGGTAAAAAACTGTATACCCCCCAAAGCGGTTTGCTATTCCGAACTAAACCCTCAACAGGAAAAACAATTTTTTGACCAAGGGGAGTTCATTTTAAAGGAAAATAAAGTAGCTGCTTTTACGGTTGCTGGGGGACAAGGCACAAGGTTGGGATATAATGGACCAAAAGGAAGCCTCCCTTGCACACCTCTTCGGGAAGCCACGCTATTTCAACTATTTGCGGAAAATATTAAATTTATCGAAAAACGGTTTAGTCATCCGGTTTGGTGGTTTGTCATGACAAGTGAAGAGAATCATCAACAAACTCTCAAATTTTTTCAAAAAAACCAAAACTTTGGCTTAAATCGTAATAACATCCACTTTTTCAAACAAGGGATGATGCCTGTTTTTGACCTAAACGGAAAAATCTTGTTGCGTGAAAAAAACCAAATCTTGATGAGTCCAAATGGTCATGGGGGATCCTTTAAGGCCCTATTGGATTCTGGATCCTTGAAAATAATGGAAGATGAAGGGATTGAATATCTTAGTTATTTTCAAGTGGATAATCCTTTGGTGTATTGCCTTGATCCAACATTTATCGGAATGCATGAATGGAGAAATGCAGAAATGTCTTCCAAGGCGGTTCAAAAAAATAGTCCGGATGAAAAGGTGGGTACCTTTGTTAATTTAAACGAAAACTTACAGGTAATAGAATACAGCGATATACCTCCAACTCTTGCACTAGAAAAGGCAACAAACGGTAAACTTGCTTACAACCTTGGAAATATAGCAATTCATCTTATAAACAGAGAGTTTGTGAAAAGAGTAACCAATGTTACCCAAAACCAAACAAGCAGGTTACTTTACCATGGGGCATTAAAAAAAGTTCAACACCTAGATCACACTGGCAATATTATTTCACCCGAGGAACCGAACGCCATAAAGGCAGAAACTTTTGTTTTCGACGCAATACCTCTTGCTCAAAATGCTTCTATTTTCGAAATAGATCGATTTGAAGAATTTGCACCTATTAAAAACGCGTCTGGTTGTGATTCACTAGAAACCTCTCAAAAGATTCAACTCAACCGAGCAAAAGAATGGATAAAAACAGCAGGCCTTGAGGTTATTCCAAGCCAGGTTGAAATTTCACCCAGTTATGCACCAACAAAAAAATACTTTTTACAAAAAGCCCATCAATCTGCACTAGACCAAATCTCTGTTCAGACTCAAAAGATAACTTTTAATGAATCAGGTATCTCGATAGTAGATTGACATAAACATCAACCAACCAATGATTAAAGAAAAACTCGAACTAGCAGTAAAAGAGGAAAAATTATTTCCTACAGCCCAGAATAACATTTACGAATTACTGGAATTAGAAAACTGTCCTGAATGGATACATAATAGTCTGCATGAGTTGGTTACTGGTGAGCATTGGGAAGAACTCAACGACCGGTTTTACAGGAATCTTGCTTTTGGTACTGGTGGCATGCGTGGACGCACCATTGGGAAGTTTGTAACAAGCCAAGAACAAGGAAAAGCCAAAGAAGGAGAAACTCCTGAATACGCAGCGATCGGTAGTAACACTCTAAACGAAATCACTCTCCTTCGAGCAACAAAAGCTCTGTACCTTTATTTGGATAAATGGATGCAAGGGGAGGGTATTTTAGAACAACCAAGGTTAGTAGTTGCCCACGATGTAAGGCACTTTTCTTATAAGTTTGCCAATCTCGTATGTAGGGCCTGGGTCAAAATGGGTGGGTATGCGATGCTTTTTGACGGTCCAAGATCGACCCCTCAATTAAGTTTTTCAGTGCGCAACCGCTATGCCCACGCGGGTGTAGTGATTACAGCTAGCCATAACCCATACCATGATAATGGGTTTAAGGCATATTTTGGCGATGGAGCCCAGTTGGTACCGCCTCATGATCAAGGCGTTGTTGCTGAGTACGAAAAAATCAGTTTACAAGATGTATCGGTTTGGCTGGAAGAAGATGCCCTTGCAAATTGCCAGGTGAATATACTTCAAACCAATGATGATATGTCCTATAAAGGATGTTTAGAAGATGCTGTATTAAATCCCGATCTATTAAAGAGTATCTCTCCTAAAATTGTTTTTACACCTATTCATGGAACTGGAGCCATCTCATCGGTACCTGCTTTGTGGGATCATGGGGTTCAGGTTGCCCTAGTAGATGAGCAGAGTGAAGCAGATGCAAATTTTAGTACGGTCAATTCACCGAATCCAGAAAATGCAGAGGCTCTTGCTCTTGGAATCAAAGTAGCGAATAAAACAAAATCTTCCTATGTTTTTGCCAGCGACCCAGACTGTGACAGGATTGGCGTAGCCGTTTTAGAGGACAAGGGTAAGTTCAGTTGTCTGAGCGGTAATCAAGTGGCATCGATCCTTGCTGAATATAGATTACTTGCCCTTAAATCCCAACAAATCATCAAAGAAGGTAACGAGAACGGATTTGCCTTACTCAAAACCTTTGTAACCACACCCCTAATAGATAAAATTGCTCAAGGATATGGGGTGCGTAGTATAAATACCCCAACTGGTTTCAAATGGATGGCGCAGAAACTACGTAAATATGAAGAGATGGCATCTTTGCGTATTTTAGAAGAAGAGGGAATCGGGTTAGATTTTGATAGAACGGAGCTTTTTACCCGAATGGATATACTCTCACGCTATTCTACCTGTGTTGTGCTATCTGCGGAAGAAAGCTATGGATATCTGCCCCTTGATACAGTAAGGGATAAAGATGGAAATGCATCTGCTTTGGCAATCGCAGAAGCCATTGCATTTATGGAGTCTACCAACACAACTCCTTTAAAATTTCTTGATACGATTTACCAAAAGTATGGGTTCCATTTAGAAAAAACGGAAAACATTTACTTTGAGGGCGCAGAAGGTAGTGCGACGATCTCCCGTTTAGTGGAAAGTTATCGTTCTCAAGCAATTAATGAACTAGCAGGATTCCAAGTCATCAAATCAAAAGATTTTTCGACCGATGGATATGTAGATGAAGATGAAGAAAATTTACCTCTTCAAAATTTTATTCAGTTACAACTTGAAAATGGATTTACCATTTCCATTCGACCAAGCGGAACGGAACCAAAAATTAAGTTCTACCTTTTCGGATGCAGTGAACCTAATCCGGTTGATCTATCACAGGCCAAAGAACAAGTAAGCAACTCCCTTGAAAAAATAAGGGAGTGGTTGGTTGAAGATGCCCAAAACAGGGTTAAGTAAGTTGTAATTTATAAAACCAATAGACGTGCCGGGTTTTCCAGCACGGCGGCCAGGGATGCCAAAAACTGAGCCCCAATAGCCCCATCAACCAAGCGATGGTCACAGCTTAACCCAAGGGTCATAGTTTCACCTGCTCGAAGCATATCGTTTTTATCAACCACTGGTTTCTTAATACTTCCTCCTACAGATAGGATGGCTGCATTCGGTGGATTGATAATGCCACTGAAAAAATCAATACCATACATACCAAGATTGGTTACAGTAAAGGTGGATCCACTCATTTCATCCGGGGTAAGCTTTTTATTACGAGATTTTAAAATAAGAGCTTTAGCTGTTTCAGATATGGATCGAAGGTCTAAGCTTTCGGCATTTCGAATGACTGGGGTAACCAAACCATCTTCAACAGCAACACCAAAAGCAAGATGAACATTACCGTGATAGGTAATTTCTGATTCAGACCAAGACGAATTGATTTCAGGAAAACGGAGAATGGTTTTAGCACAAGCTAGAAGAATCACATCATTCATACTAACCTTGTTCAAATCAGAAGAATCGTGGGACAGGGCTTCATTGATCGATTCTCTGGCAAGGCGGACAGGTTCAGAATTAATTTCTCGCTGAAGATAAAAATGAGGAATGGTCGTTTTGGATTCAAGCAACCGCTTGGCAATAACCGATCTCATCTTAGATACGGGAACAGATTTATCCCCAACATGAACAACAGGGTTGCGATTCGTTATGGTACTTGTAGGGGAAAAGGGTTCTCTGGTTTTGAACTCAGATGTAGGGACTAAATCTTTTTTAACAATCCTTCCATTCGGCCCAGACCCGATAATTGTGGAAAGATCGATACTCTTTTCTTTGGCAATTTTTTTTGCAAGTGGAGATGCAACAATTCGGGCTGAGTTTTGAGAACGACTTTCAAATTCTTTGGGAGGTTCTGCTGCGATAGGCTCCTTCAGGGATTCCGTGGAATCATCGGATGGCTGAGGACTACTTTTATCTGAAGTAGAGTCAGTGGGCTCAAGCTCTTGGGTCGTCACATCAAAGCTGGAAATATCTTCACCAGGTTCCCCGATTATCGCAAGAGGTTTACCAATTTCCACTTCATCCCCCTCAACAGCAAGAAGCTTAAGCAAAACACCATCATCGAAATTCTCTAATTCCATGGTGGCTTTGTCTGTCTCTATTTCGGCTAAAATATCTCCATTAACCACACTTTCGCCTACAGATTTATACCATTTTACGACCGTCCCAACCGACATCGTGTCGCTAAGCTTTGGCATTTCAATAACGATACTCATAGTGTTGGCTAGATAAGTTCCATAGCTTTAGCTAAAACTCGATCGTGATTTGGTATCTGAAAATTTTCCAACGCCTTGCTGTAGGCCTGTGGAACATCAATGGCAGAAACTCTCTTAATTGGTGCATCTAAGTCATCAAATGCATGCTCTTGGATTAGGTAAGCGATTTGTGCATCCACTCCACAAAATGGCTTATTTTCTTCAACTAATAAAACTCGATTAGTTTTTCGAACGGTCTGCAAAATTGCATCCAGGTCAAGGGGCCTGATGGAGCGTAAATCTAGGACTTCGACAGAAACATTATGTTTTTCACTCAGGGTTTCAGCCACTTGAAGGGCGACTTGAACTGATCTTCCATGGGCGATGATCGATAAATCTGAACCTTCACATGCAATTCGAGCCTTACCGAGAGGTATAACAAAATCATCTTCCTCAGGTACATCGCCTTTAAGATTGTAGAGAATGGTGTTTTCCATAACACAAACCGGATCATTATCTCGAATGGCAGCCTTCAGCATACCTTTGGCATCAGCTGGTGTGGATGGACAGATGACCTTTAAGCCCGGTGTATTTGCGGCAAAATTTTCTGGGGTGTGAGAGTGAGTCGCACCAACATTGGTTCCACCATTAGCGGGTCCCCTAAAAACAATGGGTACATTGATTAACCCTCCGGACATATACCTAACATTGGCGGCATTGTTAAAAATCTGGTCAAATGCAACATAACAAAAGCTCCAAAACATAAATTCAACCACAGGTCGCATCCCCATCATGGCAGCTCCCACGGCAAGACCAGAGAAAGCAGCCTCACTAATGGGAGTATCAATAATTTTACTTGGGCCAAACTTTTCAAGCAATCCTTCGGATACTTTGTAAGAGCCCTTAAATTGAGCAACCTCTTCGCCCATTAGAACTACATTGGGGTCTCGGGCAATTTCTTCTGCAAGGGCCTGGTTTAAGGCCTCTCTGTAGGTAATTTCAGGCATGTCTTAATAAATTAATCAGAAAGCGAGGATTCAAAAAATAATTTTCCTGATGAAGTTTTATGCTCAGGGTTATCGGTTTCCCAGTAAACATCATCCATCAACTCAGAAGTCTCAGGAAATGGACTTGCGATAGCAAATTCAGCAGAAGCTTCTGCTTCGTCTTTAGCTGATTGGTCCAGGGCTTTCGAATCTTCTTCCGTCATCAAGCCTTCGGAGAGCAGTTTATCTCGGAATAGATTAATTGGATCTTTGTTTTTTTTGTACTCTTCAATTTCTTCTTTGCTGCGATAAGTTTGGTCGGGATCAGCAACTGAATGACCTCTGTATCTATAAGTTACAATTTCCAAAACTGAGGGGGAGCAATCTGTTCGGGCACGAGCAAGAGCATCTTCGATTGCCGCACGCACTTCATATAAATCATGCCCATGGTGAACCGACCAATTAACATCAAAACAATCTCCTCTGCGTGCCAAAGGTTCACCCG
>JAQCIX010000086.1 GCA_027593365.1 Verrucomicrobiota bacterium | reverse complement strand
GGCGCAGTTGGTTGAGGGTGTAGTAGATCGTGTCAAAATCTAGGGGTTCGTCTTCGGTATTTAATTGGGCGGGAAAATGGATGGCGTAGACCCGGTCGGTTTCCAGGGGCACATCAAAGGTCACTGTCTTACGGTCTTTCGATAGCTGATAATTGCTTACCGCTCGTTCCTTCTCATCCACCGGTGGGGAACCGTAGGTGCTGTAATAATGGTAGCCCCAGGAGCGGACGGTAGGAGTAATCTTTTTGCCAATCCGTTCAGTAAAGGTGACTGAAAAACCGGTCGAGGTTAGGCTGGCAGAGTGCAGGGCAAAGGGTATCGTTTTCCCATCCCACTCGGCATACTGAATCGCGGTGCGCTTGCCTCCCTTGCTAAACCATCCACGCCCAACCTGGGCAGACCATAGGCGACCCTGCGGGTCGAAGGACATTTTGACCGGCCCGCTCTCCAAACCGCGAAGGAAATCGACGCACCAACCCTGGTACTCCCCGTTTACTTTTTCCACCCCGGACCGGAAGTAATTGGACTGGCGCTGGTCGCCGATGAACATCTGTCCGGTAAAAGGGCCAAATTTTCCTTCTGTGGTATCCCAGATGGGGCTACCTGGGGAGTTGGCAATCACTTCGCGGACCAGCCAGACTGCTGGTTTGGTCCGGATTTTATCAAAATCGGATGCGGTTTGGGAGAGTACCTTTTCCTTGGAGTAATCCGCCCGGGCGGGCAGGGATGCGGGGTGCCCATAGAAATTTCCTTCTCGTACATGGTAAAGCGGACAGTCCGCCACCCAGTCGCCCTGGTTGTCGGTAATAAATAGCTCATCCTCTGGGCTCATTCCAATTCCGCAGGGGGAACGGAATCCGGAAGCGAGCGGTTGGAAGTGCCCGTCGCGGTCGGACCGGTAAACCCAACCGCGCCATGGTGCATTGTAGGACATATTGCCCCCGCCTTTGCCAAAGGGCTTGCCATCGGGCACAGTAAATTCCCCACGGGCACCGAGGTTAAGAGATGCATATTTTCGGCCGAGAGAGTCCGTTACCGGGCCAAAGTGATATTCGTGGTACTCCCCGGATATACCAAACTCATCAGTCACGGTTTCATAGCGGTCGCAGACACCATCCTGATTGGAATCGACCAGGCGGGTAAGTTCCGGTTTTTGCCCAACATAGTAAGCCTTTTGCTGCTCATCCCAAAGGATGCCATTGGGTTCCATCAGGTCCTCGGCAAACTTGGTCCACACTTCACCCTTTCTTTCCCATACTTCACCTTCCCAGGTGGCGATGGCGAGGGTGCCGTCGGGCTTATGGCAGAGTCCGAGCACACTGACCGCACCGCGGGGCAGGGGAATGGTGACCACCTTGTACCCGTCGGGGATTTGGGCGTTTGCAATGCAGAGGGAGAAGAGGAGGATGAATAAGGTGAAAAGTTTCATAAATAGTTTGTCTAAGAAAAGTTACTGCACCGATATAGAAAATGAATCGGAGCCATCTGGAGAAACCTTGATCCGTTTTTGGACACCATCCACCAGGGTGGAAATGAAGAGCGAATCCCCTGCAGACTCATAGGATTTGAGGCTAAATTCCTTTCCCTGCAAAACGGTTTGCTGGGCACCGGAGATTTCCTGCCCCTTGGCAACAGACTCATTCTGACTGCGGCTGTCCAGCGAAGGGGTTTGGTTAACCAAGGCGGACTTCCAGGCTTTAAGTACCTGCCCGCTGGCAATGTCATATGCAACCATCACTTGGTTGGGCAAAAGTACGAGGAGGGTGCGTGGGGGGAGTCCCTCGATCCATTTTCGTACGACTTTGGCTTCCGTCCCCGGGCGAACAATCTTGGGTGTGTTTCCTTCGAGGCTTTTTCCCGTGAGCATCCAGGTGCCCCCTTCAATCCGTTGCAGGCGAGCATAGAATCTCATCGAAAAACTGGTTGGTTCCTCATGCAAAACTTCGAGGTCATACACGCCTTTTTCGAGGTGAAAGTCTTTGTTAAAATGGGTATTCTTTTTTTCCTGATCGTTGGTGTAGTGCATCTCCTCGCCATTTACCCAGATCGAAGTTCTCCCGCCCCCGCCCACATTAAAGCGGTATTTGCCTGCCTGCTTGATAAAAAGCTTGGACTGGCCACGGAGCACCCCATCAAACATTCGTTTGGTGTAGAGAAAGTTTTCAGGAAGAATTTCCTGCGAGATCGATTCCACCGAATCAAACAATTCCGGGCTGAATCGTTTCCCCTTAAAATAATCCCGGGCGTAGAAAGAGCGTAAGGTTTGGCGGTTTCCTTCCTGCTTATCCAAAATAAAATCGGTCACTGCCTGCCGGTCCTCCTCGGAGTACACATATTCGTAAGCAATCATCTCGGTACCCACAATCCCTTTGCTGATGGAGCGCATGATCGCCTCCGAAGTGTCCCCATGCTTCCAATAGGCATCAACCAGGCTGGGTCCGATGCCCCCGTCGAGGTTGGGTCCGTGGCAGGTCACGCAGATTTGAGAGTATACCTCCTGCCCACGCTGCAGGTTATTGGCGTAGGAAAGTACCGTGAGAGACAGGCTGACCAAAAAGAACGGTAAGGAATGTGGGTTCATTGCAAAAGTTTCAGGATCTTGAAAGGCTAGGACAATTTCAAATACTCCTTAAAACGAAATAATTTGCCATCTTTATTGGAGTGAGAACTTTAATGGTTGTTTTATTGCACTTTTCTTTAGTATGAGATTAGGTATAAACATGTTTAGGCGTATTTGGTTCATTTGCGGGTTGATCTACACTGCCTCATCCTCTTATGCCGCTATAGATATCGTTTTCGATTATACCTACGATACAGTGAATTGGTTCGGAAACGAACAAAGGTACATTTTAGACCAAGCAGCTTACGCTTTTGAATCTCGTTTAGGAGGAGAATCCTTCGCTTCTGCAAATCCTGCTGACTACGCCGGGGTAACATCTAATTACTACTTGTATGCATCAAACCCCACAGATGGGAGCAGCTTATCAATCCAGTTAGGAAGTACCACAGCAGAGGGAAATTTAGTGGGTGCTGCAGATACAGTTACAATATTCATGGGAGTAGGAGCTGCATCTGGATCTACAAATGCATGGGCTTCTGGCCAGTTTTTAAGCACGCATGGTGTTGATAATACCAGCTCATCCGATAAATTTAAAGAGTACTTAGACAATGTGAGGGATTCCAACACTAATTATGATACAATAGGCGGAACTATATCTGTAAACTCAAGTAGAGCTTGGTATTTTGATACTGACCTTACTGATTATGATTACTCAACTGGTAAAATGGATTTTTATTCCACCATGGTTCATGAAATTGGTCACTTAATGGGTTTTCGAAAGGGGGGTATTAGTGGGGATGCTGGTACAGATGCCTGGGTACAAAATTTCAACACGGGTAACAATACTTGGACGGGTGCACAGGGAATGGCTGCATACGGAGGGAATCCTATACCTATGGACTCGGGAGGGTCTCATTTTGATTACAATGATTTTAACCAATCACACACCTCCTGCAATTGTCACCCATCAATGGACCCATATTCCAGTGTCAATCAAAGAAGTCCATGGACAGAAACTGACTTTGCAGTTTTGAAAGATATAGGATACATAGTCTCAGCAAGTCCTTCTGGACCCGGCTCTAATAATGCCAACACATTTACAGATACTTCTCTTCAAGCCCGGGGAACCTCTCCACTTCCTGTTAGAGAAGATTATGCCACATGGATTGCTGCTAATCCTGATTCAGGTAGTGGAGGCTTTGTTACAACTGGTTCTGCAGCACCCGAGCCAGCCTATATTTTTACCCTAATGGGAGGTCTGCTTGCATTTCTTGGCGGTCGTAAAAACTTAGGTAAGATAAAAACACTTCTGCGTATTGCATGAGCTTACTGTCCAAGCTGCTCGTCTTGGTGGGCGTAGGTTGTCTGGGAGTTTGGGGGTATTTTCACCTTCAATCGAATGCAGAAAAGGAAATCATTACCGAACAGAGATACCTGAGCCTTTTAACTAACTCCCTATCCGACCCATCGGGCACGATCGATAACTTAGATGAATTATTAGGCAGTTCCAAAATAACCAATATGGAACTCCTTCTTCTTGCTGAACTGATCCTGGATTTGCCGGAAAAATCGATCGATCCCTATCTGCCCAAGTTGTCGGAAAAATTGAATGACCCGTCTGTGGATTGGCAGATATTGAGTGCGGTCGTGGAGTATCATGAGGGCAGGATTGCTGAGGCTTTGACAAAGTTGCAAAAAGTAGCGGAAGAAAACCCAGTGAACCGGCGGGCGAGCTATGAATACAACCGGGCAAGAATGAGTGCAGGTTCCGTGGAAGAGCGTATCCCTGCTAAGCTGAAATTATTTGATTTGGCTCAGAGCGATGACCGCTGGGCTTACAAATCCCTACGGGTGCTGGCCTATTCTTCGCCCATGCGTGGTTTGACCCAACGGGATGTAGAGCGTGCGACCAAAGAGTTGCGCACGCATGCCTTAGTACAACCTGCAGATTTTTTAACTGCTTCAGGGATTCTTTTGTCCCTTCAGGAATCGAATCAGATCGAGGCTTTTCTTCAAGATACCCTAGAACTGGGAAAAGATCTGGTCTCAGTTGGCGAGTTTGGGTCTTGGCTTGGGCAAATTGGACGGCCAGACCTGGCCCTGCAGGTGGTGTCTTCGCAAAATGCCTTTGCGGATGACCCTGCTTTTTTTGCCCGTTTTCAGGCCTTGCTGGAAACCAATCAAACCGTGGAGGCAAATCAGTTACTTAGGCAGGCAACCCACTTATCGGAACCCAGGCTTTTGCTCGCACAGACCTACCTGAAAATATTCCAGGGTGAGCCGGGTGCACTGGCTCAGTTTTTCAAGGAAGCTAAAGAATTAAACACTGCAAGCAGTCTGCTTGATGTGGCCCGTTTGGCTTTACTACAAGGGGATGGGGATGTTTCGCTCCAGGCATTTCAGGCTGCCTGGTCGATAGACCCGGCCTCTTTCAATATGTCTCAGTCCAACCAGTTTTTACAAATCTCTCTCAAATTAAGAAAGACACGGGATGCCCAAAAAATCACTGCAGAAATCAAAAGGAAAAACCCCCAGAAATTTGGCAATGCCAACAACCATGTGTACCTATCATTATTACTGGGGGAAGACCCTGCAGTTCTCGGAAATGAAGCTCAGCGTATTGTCGATGCCTTCCCTGGGAATCCATCTTTTTTATCCACGCTGGCCTTGTCCAAGCTGCTGCTAGATCAACCGGGGGAGGCATTGGAGGTCATGAGGCAAAGAGGAAGAGTTCCCTTGATTCATGGGGAGCGTGCGCTGCTTGCCTGTATCCTGATGGCAGATGGCAAAAAAGAAGATGCAAAACAATTATCCAAGGGGTTGGAGGAACAGAGAATGCTGCCCGAGGAATGGGCCTTGGCTCAGCGGTATGGACTGGTGGCCAAGGGTGGTTAAGAATTTCCTTGGTTTGCTTCGATTGGTTGGATGATTTTTTCCAGAACTTGAAATAGGCATGCGGTTGCCTCCTTTTGGGTTCGTTTCCCTTCCAGGGTAATCAGGAGAACTTTTCTTTCATAAGATAATTTGCCCGATAAAAACCAACCTGCTTTGCCCCAAGGGGAGGTGGAGGAAAATTCAAAGGGGAGAATCCGGCTGTCGAGGGTGAAAGAACCCCAAAAGACATGCAGATCCGAAGAACCGTGATTATGCGACGGACCCCGGCGGGAGTAGTGGCGGAAGAAAAGATTTTGCTCGTTGAAGGGATAAGCGGTCTCGGAATGGGAGTCGGTTAATTCTATCCCGCTGTATCCCATGCAGTAATCGGGTGGGTGGTTGCGACTGCATAAACTGGCGGCAGCGGAGTCCTGTTCATACCCAAAGGAAATGACATCAGCGATGGAACCATCCGTTAACTCGATTTTTGTACGGTTTCCATAATCATACTGCAGGACTTGATAAACCCCAGGGTCCAAAGGGGTGGCACGGGTGCCCAGGTTGGCTTGCCATACAAAAGAGGGAGTTGCTGGGCAAAGATAAGAAAACCAAACGAGGGTAATCAAAGGGGGGGTAGTGAGTATGCCTATCCATACGCATGAAGCGGAGCGGGAAATAGGTGGATGAGGTGCTCGGTAATTTCCTGATGGCAATGGATGCTTACCGAGTTTTTCGGTGGGTTTAACATACCACGCATAGAGAAACATCGAAACCATGGAGAGGATCACATAAAAGTTGCCAATGGTGTCGTGCCAGGAAACTTGGGTAGACTCACCGTAGGTTAGAAAAACAAAGGATAAAGTCAGGGCTCTGCATAAATTACATAGCAGGGCGGTTGTTGCAGCCACCCCAAAAAGGAAGCAGGACCGGAGGGCGTCAAAGCGAAAGTAGATCAGCAGGAAAACAGCAAAAGAAAGAAGGTTTTGCAGGGAACGTATCCCACTGCACGCCTGATTAATGGTGATCTCCTGCTGGTCGACCCGGATGGAGTTCCCTACCATCTCGGCCGGGTACCCACTTAAAAGTAGGGTTTCGGTTGTGAGCTGACTGATCAGGTTTGTCAGCCCATGTACCACCTTGGTTTCGAGTCCTGCGGGCCAGGGTAAGGCGGTCATTAAATAGATGCTGACCAGCAACCAGGTTTGCCAGCGAATGGGTGCTTTTTGCTGATGAAAAAAAAGCCCGCTGAGCAGACTTAGGAAGATCATTTCTCCCCAAAGCGGAAGCCGCCAAAATGGGTCAGGCTCGCCTATGAAGCGAAAACATAAAAAGAGAAGGGCGGGTAGAAAAAGAATTTGCATGCCATGCTCTTTTGCTTGGCCGTTTTCTGCGAGAGGTTCGGGGAGTCTTTTTGCCAGCAGGACCAAAGCTAGGAGGGGTACGCCCCAGCCATGGGTGTAATAGCTAGCCTCATTCCACCACAGGCTCATGCGGGAAAAAAGGGAGACCCATGAAACCCCAAGAAGAATCCAGACCATTCGAGAGAGAAATGTTCCCGAAAATAGAAGGGGTCTGGGCAGCATTCGGCTCAAGGTTTTGATCGATGGATTTCCGAAAGGAGTTCTCTTTCCGCATCGATTAGAAGGGAGCGATGGCGAATCGGGGACCAGGTAAGCGCTTGCTGATTACGATTACTTCGATGGAGTGTCAGGGCTCCGATAAGTCGCTGGGTAGGGCATAATGGAGGTGGTGCATTAAAGAAGGGGGCGAGTAAGCTGAAGGCCTGGTTGGTTTCTCCCATCTTCAGGTAGCAAAGAGCGAGGGCATATCGGGTGGCAAGATTTTGAGGATTACTCGCAAAAGCATCCTCCGCCCATCGAAGGCAATCATCGAGGTCTTGTCCGTAAAAAGACTTAAG
>JAQCIX010000085.1 GCA_027593365.1 Verrucomicrobiota bacterium | reverse complement strand
TGGTCCCGTTCATCGTGGGCTGGAACCGCCATGATTGCACCCGTTCCGTAGCTGATCAAAACATAGTCGGCCACCCATACGGGAACTTTTTCCCCGTTGACCGGATTGAGGCAGAAACTGCCCGTAAAGACGCCCGACTTATCCTTGGCTAAGTCGGTCCGATCCAGGTCACTCTTTTTGGCGGCGGCTTCCACATAGGCTTTAACCTCGTCCTTCTTCTCCGCAACCACCAGTTGGTTGAGTAGGGGATGTTCCGGAGCCACCACCATATAAGTAGCCCCAAAAAGAGTGTCAGGACGGGTCGTGTAGACGGTGAGTTTTTCCTCACTTCCTTGGATTTGAAACTGAACCTCGGCTCCCTCGGACCGTCCGATCCAGGCTTTTTGCTGACGCTTGGTGGAGTCCGGCCAGTCGAGCTGGTCCAACCCCTCAAGCAGTTTTTCGGCATAAGCGGTGATACGCAGGACCACCTGACGAAGATTTCGGCGTTCGACGGGGTGGCTGCCAACTTCGGATTTTCCATCGACCACTTCTTCATTGGCAAGAACGGCACGAAGGTTGGGGCACCACCAGACCGGTTTTTCGTCCACATAGGCAAGGCCTCGCTGGAAGAGCTTGAGGAAAATCCACTGGGTCCACTGGTAGTAGCCAGGATCTGTGGTGTTAATCTCTCGATCCCAGTCGATGGCAAACCCTATACTTTTGATCTGCCTTCGGAAGTTGTCTACATTGGTCTGGGTGGTGATCGACGGGTGGGTGCCGGTTTTGATCGCATACTGCTCTGCTGGAAGTCCAAAAGCGTCCCAACCCATGGGATGGAGCACATTATAACCACAGGCCTTTTTATAGCGTGCCAGAATGTCGGAAGCGACATACCCCTCGGGGTGGCCAATATGCAAGCCAGCTCCAGATGGATAAGGGAACATATCCAAAGCATAGTACTTGGGCTTGTCCGATTGGTCTTCCGCCCGGAAAGTATGTTCGCGTTCCCAAAATTCCTGCCATTTTTTTTCAATGGTGGAAAAGTCGTATATCTGTTCGTCGTCAGCCATGTCTATCAATTAGAACGCTTCAAAATGAAGCATTCTTCGGGGTTTGGCAAAAGCAAACCCTCAAGGGATTAGGCGATAGGCGAAAGAAAAATTATTTGGAGGACTGGGTCTGATCCTCAATCATTTTCTTGATGATCTTCATCTCTGAGGATAGTTCCTCCATGCGGTTGTGGAGGTCATGCAACCCATCGCGTACTGGTTCGGGCTTGTTTTTCCGCCTTTCGATCTCCTGCTTGATTGAAATTTCCTCGTTGGATTCGTCCATGCTGTTCATGATTACCCCGATAACCAGGTTAAGCACAATCATGGTGCCAATTAGTACAAAGCTGACAAAAAAGATCGCAGCTCCTAGAGGAGACTGGGAGCTCGCCGGGTTCCACTTGGAGAGGTCGTCTGCGGAATACCCATAAGCATTGGAGCCATACATGTTGATGTACATTACATCGGTCCAATCCTCAAGAGTGACTACCCGGAAGAGAGAGAGGATGGAAGTTTGCAGGTTGCGAAAGTGTATTGGATCGTTTTCTCCAAACAGAAAAACCGCCATCGCTCCATAGACATAAAAAAGAAGGAAGAGCAGGATGCTCACATAGAACATCGAGGGTAGGCTTTTCAAAAGGCAGGTGACAAGGAGTTGCAGTTTGGGGATCGCGGTAATTAAGCGTAGCACCCGAAGGATTCGGGCCAATCGCAGGATGGGCAAAAAGGCTCCACCCAATTGCAGAAAAGGCTCAAGCAGGCAGGCGGCCACAATGGCAAAGTCAAAAACATTCCAGGGGTTTTTGAAATAATTGAATGGACGATGGCCCTCAGCAAGAATCTTGATCAGTGCTTCAATCGTAAAAATAACCAGAATGGTCTGATCGAGGAAATTTAGAACTGTGACGTTTTCTTCTGCGAAATCTTTGTAGGTCTGTGCACCGACAACTACACCGGTCAACAGGATGGTACCGATGATGAATTGGTTAAAAAAATTGCTTCTGCTTAGATTAGAACAAAAGGATTGCATCCAAGGAAGATAGACAAAACAAATTTAAAACCAATAAGAGAATGATCGATTTCGACTGAAGAAATCTAGTTTATAGTTAGAGAAAGCGGGGGCAGCCCGCACGGACACATTAGACCAAAGCAGGAAGGTAATTCATCAGTTTTCCACAAGCAAGCTCGGTCGAACGGATGATCTCTTCGTAATTAATTTGGTTATCACTCAGCTCGTCCCGGTCAAAAGGATCTGGGAGATAGGGTGAGTGGTTAGTCGGTAGAAACATACTCACGGGTCTTACCTGACCACGGATGTAAAATTTTCGGGATTTGGTGTATTCCTCGCTTTCACGGTCAAGTGGCACAATTAAATTGGCTGAGGAAAGTTCACCCATGTTAACTCTCCTGGATGATCCAGAAAGGTCGTAACCAAATTTTTTGGCAGATAAAACCATGCGTTTATCAAATGGGCAAAACTCATATGCATCAGAAATTCCCCTAGCAGATGGACGAACGCCGCCGAAAAGATCCGAAAAGTGCAGGAGTGTCCTCATGATTTCCCGGGCCAAAGGTGCACGAGAAAGTCCCCGTTTGCTCAAAAATAAGACATTGGTAATGTCTGGTGAATAATAAGGGGTTTGGTATTGAGGGTTTAGCTGCTCTGAATCGATCAATAAATTCCTGTCCGAGGAGGAAAGCTTTTCGGATTTAGATTCTCCGAATTTTTTTCTGATTCTTCTGAAAATGTTTGAGGTATTGGATGAATTATTTGTTTTGGTCATTGAGTTTCCGCCAGTTTTAAAAAGTTATTGTAAATGTTAATATCTTAATGTTTCGATTTTAGGAAGATCGTTCTCATTTTTTGTAAAAAATTTTATACACATCTCCTTTTCGGCATAATTCATGCCAAGGAAACATGACAGCCTAAATAGGAAGAAAATTTCCCAGTTTTTAAGGCGGTAATTAGGGGGAGAGGGAGAAAAACCTGCCTAGATGATTTCAGGCAAGAATGGATACGGCCCGCTTAAGTGCCGATGTAAAACGAACAACATCTTCATCCGTGTTATAGATCGAAAAAGAGGCTCGGGCAGTGGCTTCGTGTCCAAGTCTCTTCATCAGAGGCTGGCAACAATGGTGTCCGGTTCGGGTTGCAATTCCTTCTGCATCCAAAAGGGTGGCCAGATCATGGGGGTGCACCCCATCTATACTAAAGCAGAAAACACCCGCTTTATCAGGAGTCGTTCCATGCTCTACCAGTCCTGGAATCTCACGAACATGCTCCCTGGTTAGGGAGAGTAGATTTTTTTCATGGGGATGAGCCCTGGAAAAATCAATTTTTTCGAGGTACTTGACCGCTTCAGCAAGTCCAATGGCTCCACCTACATTCGGCGTACCAGCTTCGAGCCTCTGCACGCCAGTAGTAAAAGTGGTTCCATTAAAGCTTACCTGGTCGATCATATCTCCACCACCTTGGTATGGGGACATCTTTTCCAAGTTTGAACTTTGGGCATAAACCACACCAATCCCCATAGGAGCGAAGAGTTTGTGTCCGGAAAAAACGAAAAAGTCGCAACCTAGGGCTCGTAGATCGACTTTCAAATGTGGTACAGATTGGGCACCGTCAATCACCACCTTGACATCGTTTTGGTGAGCTTCCTCGATAATCCTTTCGATCGGGTTTACCGTGCCAAGAACATTTGAGACATGGCATAACGAAAGGAGAACGGATTTGGGTGAGGCAAGGTGTTCACTCAGTTTATTTAAATCCAGAGAGCCATCCTCGAAGAGGGGCACAACTTTAATTTCAGCACCCGTTTCCTTTGCAACCATTTGCCAGGGAACAATATTGGCGTGGTGTTCCATTTCCGTGAGGATAATTTCGTCGCCTTGCTTAAGCATTGGCTGGGCGAAGGATCTTGAGATCAGATTCATTCCTTCGGTGGCTCCGCGAGTGAAGATGATTTCCTCTGGGTTTACATGGAGCCAGTCTGCAATCGTTTTTCTGGCTGAGCGATAGAGATTTTCTGCATCTTCTGCCAATTCATATACCCCCCGGTGCACATTTGAATTATTTTGGGAGTAGTAGCTAGATAATGCATCAATGACAGATTGAGGCTTTTGTGTTGTCGCTGCATTGTCCAAATAAACCAGCGGTTTTCCACGGTTTTTACGTGAAAGGATGGGGAAATCCTTCCGTATTGTAACTGGATCAAAAAGTTTTCTATCGGACATGCAGACTTTAACCTATCGATGAGTGCATCATGTGCCAATGTAAGAAATGACAGTTTGAACTTTCAGGGATACTCTTAACGAACTGACTAGAAGAGTGGGGATTCCCTAAAAAACAACTTTAGCGTTGGGGAGGGCACTTCTAAGAGATTCCACTCCATTTTCAGTCACTTCCGAATTCCAAAGGTAAATTTCCTCTAAATCCTTCATCTGGGAAAGGTCTTTGATAGCACTATCGCTCACTTTCGTCCCTGAAAGGTTTAGATAACGAAGGAATTGGAGGTTTTTAAGTTGTTTGACCGCCTGATCATTGACTTCTGTATTCCTCAAACCAAGCCAAGTTAGATGTTTCATTTTGGTAACCGTACCAATTGCGGAATTGGTAATCTTGGTCCGGGATAAATCCAAGTGAGAAATATTGTTTTGGATACCTGACAATGCACCCACTGCACGATCATCAATCAAGGATGGCCCGGAGGAGAATTCTGCCCGGATCATAGTGTGCTTCATGGATAAGGGAGTCACTAGGGCTCCAGTTTTCGATGCAACCTCTAATTGGGTTTTGGATGGTTTGGAGAGGCGCTTTCCGAGCAGGTCAACCAAAGGTATTTTGGTGTCTGCTGCAGAGGTAAGAGAAACGGCCACTTTTTCTTCTTTTGGTTTTTCGAATACATCGGATGGGTATTCCTTGGCTCCTTCGTCGATCCATTTCTTAAAAAGTTCGACCTCTTCAGCAGACAATGGATCACCTTTGGGAGGCATAATTTCTGAATCATCCGGGTCCAATGTGATCACCACATAAAGAGTGCTTTCTTCATGGTCTCCACGATCGATAATAGCACCATCCAGGTTTCCTTTTAAAACAGCTTCATAGGTATCAAGTGCCAGTCCTGCCTTAGGATGAATCGTTCTACCATTTTTAACATAGGGCTCTCCGTGACAATCGAGACAGCGTTCTTCAAGAATCGGGAATATATGATCATGGAAACTTATTCCTCCGCTGGTGTCAGCCGAATCCCCACCACCAGCCTTGGGTTTTGCCCCTTCTTCAATCCAACGCTTGATAATATCAATTTGTTCTGGAGTAAGTGGTCCGCCTTTGGGTGGCATAAACATATCGTCATCTTCGTCCAAAGTCAGCACTTCATGGAGATAGCTATCGGCTACATCTCCTGCAGTGACAACCGTGTTATCCAGATTCCCCTTCATGACCAATTCGTAGGTATTCAAAGCGAGCCCCGCTTTGGGTTGAATGGTTCGTCCGTTCTTATCGTAAGGCTCTTGGTGGCAACTAAAGCAACGGTCTTCCAGAATTGGTAAGACATGGTTAGTAAAGTCAATAGGCTCGCCTTCTTTAGGCATACCTCCGCCTTTTGCTTCGACGGCTAAATTAGGATCTTGTCCTAATTTCACTGGTTTGTAGGAAAAGAAAGAACCCTTTCGCAACTCAGGCTTTTTCTTGGGTGGTGCTTTGAGGCGGGGACCATCTTGAGCAGTAACTGCTGGTTCAGCCATATCTTCATTCGAAGAGGAAGCTTCAGATTCTTGTTCTTTTGGACTCTCTTGACTCGCTAGTTTTCGAGGATCTCCAATAGGGATTTTGCCTTCCTGGGATAATTGTCTGAGGTAGGTTTGATCCGCAGTGGATAGTTGGTTGTAGGGGACGGGGTAAAGCTTTTTATCTTTTCCTTCGAGGTAAAAAGTTTGCCCTTCGTAACTTAGTACTCTGGCAGTAAAAGACTGTCCACCAACCGCAGTAAAAGTCCTGAATGTTTCCTCCGCATGGAGAGTCAATCCTAGTATAAGCGATAAGAACAGGGGTATGTACCTGCTCACTCCCATCCTATATATCCTAAACTTCGTGGATTAGGTGTTTAACACATCCAGTAAAGGCTCACCGTCATGAGCAACCTTGAAAGGACGACCCGATGGAGAATACTGAACATCATTGAGTGGAAGTCCCATATTGTAACCAATGGTTGCATTGAGGGAGGCCGGATCGACAAACTTTCCTTCGACAGGATTTCGACCAACTTTGTCCATCTTACCATAAACGGTTCCCCCTTTGACACCACCTCCGGCAAGGAAGGCAGAGAATCCATAGGGCCAATGGTCTCGGCCATTTCCACCGTTAATTCTTGGAGTACGACCAAATTCCGAAACCAACACAATCATGGTATCTTCAAGCAAGCCACGCATTTCCAAATCTAGAAGTAAGGCACTAAGTCCTTTGTCTAAATCTGCACAATTATTGGCAACTGCTTCAAAGTTATTGGAGTGCGTATCCCATCCACCTCTATTTACTTCGATGTAGCGGACTTTGTTTTCTACAAGTCGACGGGCGAGTAAGCAGCCTTGGCCAAACGCAGTACGACCATAGAGGTCCTTCATCGCATCGGGTTCGGAAGCTACATCAAAAGCCTTTAAGTCTTCGCTTTTCATTAATTTGACTGCGTCATTGTATAGATCGGTGTAGGCACGAACCTGCTTTTGGTCGTATGTGCCAAGGAAACTGGCGTTCATCTTTTGTGCCATGGCAAGCCTTCCATCAAACCGTGTTTGATCGAGATAATCTGCAGCCTTACTATTAGCTAATCCGGCATTTGGGTTCCCGATCGGAAGGGGGCCAAACTTGGATTCTAAAAAGCCAGAACTTCCGATCCGCCCATTAATGGCAATGTTCATCGGAATCGTTGAATTGATGGGACCGGACATCTTGGCAATCCAGCTTCCAAAAGTCGGGTGGGAAATCGTTCCACGCATTTGGTAGCTCGTATGCATCAAGTAAGTACCCTGGGCATGTGCTCCTTGGCTGGTCATCATGGTACGAATGATCGCAGCATTGTGCATATGCTTTGCGGTCTCGGGAAGGTTTTCTGATAGAAACACTCCGTCTGCACTTGTTGAAATTGGGCTGACCGGGCCTTGGTAACTATCTTTGTCCGCATCTGTGTTTGGAGCAAACGTATCCATGTGGGACATCCCCGCGGACATGTATAAATAGATCAGGTGCCTGGCTTTAGCTGGTCGTGTACCTGGCTGAAATGCCTGAGCAGGAGTATGGACATAAGAACCTGCCATCGGTAATAAGCCTACGCCAAGGCAGGCTTTGGCTGCACTGGCCACAAATTCT
>JAQCIX010000084.1 GCA_027593365.1 Verrucomicrobiota bacterium | reverse complement strand
GCCGCATTGATGAGGACGACCCTTCGGGCAGGATCCGCCCAGTCAGACTCGATTAAATCGGTGGAGCTCGCTTTGGCCTCGGCATTGGCATTGGACCGGCCGGTGATTTCCATTAATCCAGCGTATGCCCAAAAGGTTTTCCTGTCTTTGGGCTCCCCTTTGGCAATCTCTGCGAGCTCTGCCTGATAGGCGTCAATCCGTCCATTATTCTTAAGGTATAGATCTTTTGCAGGGCGCAGGGCAGTCCAGTTGCCTTGTGCTTCGATTGCGACAATACTGTCGATGATCGAACCTAGATATTTAGAACTTTTCCCATTGAGCAAACATTTGACAATGTTGCTAAGATCATACCCTCTCATTTTATTCTTAGCGGGAGCCGTGGCCAAAACATCGAGCCCGTTTGCAGGTGGGTCTTGGAGGCCGGAAAGCTGGGAGGATAAAACCGGGATTAAAGTGGGGTCGTACTTGGCCGATTCGATCAGCGAATTGAGGGTCTCGTTGTCCTGTATACGGTTGCTTCCAAGCAGGGTTAAATATTCACCCACTTCATCTTTGGGTAATTTCCAGAGTGCTTCACGCAGGGCTTTCAATATACGGTCAGATTGTTCCCAGGTGACCATTTCATAGTACGGTCCACGGGTATCTGGTCGACCTCCCCAGTGTTTGCGGTCCCATGCTTTTTCCTGATGGTAGAGCCGGGCGAGAGTTTCGAAGGAGGGGCGGAAGAGCTTACTCTTTTTTTCTTCGAGATGTTCGAGCATGGCATCGACCACCTCTGTCTTATGGATACGCATCAAAGCCAGCGAGGCCCCGCGAATTTGCTGAGCACTGGAATTTGTATTTTGGAAAACCGCGAGGGCTGGTTCATGTGCACCCAGTTGTGCGAGTCCACGATATGCGACATGGGCAAGGGTGGCATCGGAGTGACCGAGGCTCTGGGCAATGGCAGGGGCAACTTCCAGCAATCCCTGACGGGTGGCAGCGACAATGGCTTCCAAACGGGTACGGGGATCGGCACTTTCCGCACCGGCAATCAATAAATCGACGGGGGCGGATCCGGGTTTACCCGCTGTGCGGAGATCGAGCCCAAGATCGCCCAGGGCACGCATGACTAAGGCAGATAGGGTCGAATCGGAGGCGAGCGGACGGAGGTGTTCGATCACTTGGGCAGCATTTTTCGACAGAATCCCCCGCTGAGAAAGGGTAAACAGGGCGAGGGCCCGGATACGAACAGCTTTGGATGAGTCGGCCGCCATGGTTTTTAAGAGGGTGGTGGTATCGGCCGATTGCTTGCGGCGCAAAAGGACACGCTGGGCAGCGAGGGCACGCACCTGGCTTTCGCCTTCAAAAACTTCCACCAGTTCAGGGTCGGGGAGTTTTTCAAATTGAGGAAGTTCTTCTGGGGTAAAATCTTGGGGGCGGGTTTGAATCACATATCCGTGCTCGGGCCCGGCCCATTTGAAACTGGATGGACCTTTCCAGCTGGCCTGATAAACTCGGCTCATGCCATCTACATCTGCATCGGTAGGGCGGGGCACTTCGATGAAGCGCTCGGGCTTGGCGGTTTCCACAAACCCAGCACCGCGGCGCTCCACAGTGTGCTTCCAAAGGCCGGCCGTTCCCCAGTCGCAGGTGAGGGGGGCATGGTTCCATTTTTCTGGAAAGCCTGGCTCGTGCAGATACATTCCTCCGCAGCCTGATCCTCCCCCGTAATCGGCAAGTGGGGCAATGATTTCCTCGGGGAAGTTTAAATAAAGCCGGGGGTAGCCGTGGTCGTCCAATCCACTGAAGTGGTGAAAACGCACATTCCATCCGCCCCCATCGTTGGTGTTATCCCTACCAAAGAGATCGAGCAGAGGGCTGGTGGGTACGGCCAAAATATTGCGGGTGCCGTAGGAGAACAGTTCCAGGCCGGAACCGTCTGGGCGTACGCGGACAACCCCGCCTCCTCGAACTTGGAGTTTCCTTCCATCGCTTCCGGTGGCTTCAAAAAAACCAAAGTCTCCAGTGGAAACATAGAGCCAGCCATCAATGCCCAAGTCGAGCCCGTTGGTGGTGTGGTCAGCTGGCCGTTCTTTAAAATCAAAGGCAATGTTGTCGACCAGCCGTTTGTTTTCCTCGGCTACCCCATCGCCATCTCGGTCGTAATATACGGAGAGGTGCGGGGGGTGGAGAACATAGAGCCTGTCCTCATCCCAGACCAACCCGCGGGGGGAATCGATCGAGGGGATGAATTCGGTGACCTCATCGGCCCGGCCATCGTCATCCGTGTCGCGAAGGCGGAGGACACGGCCACGGTCTTTGTCGCGTCCGAGCGATCCGCACCCATCACTGGAGACATAAAGGTCGCCCGCGGGAGAGGCGGCTACATAGACGGGGTAGTTGGCGGTTTGCCAGGGGGCATAGAGGGTAAGCTCAAACCCTTCGGGTACTTTTACCCCGGCAAGTATCTTGGCTTCCTCTTCGGCAGAGAGCTCAACAATGGCGGGTTTGATATTACCCGATTTGGCATAGGGATCAGCCAAAACCGGAGTGATGGCAGAAAAAATACCAAGAGATGAAAGATAAAAAAATATGTAAGGATAAACAACCCGCATAGGATATAATTTATTTAGGGATGCCTCTGGGGCAACCCCGCACTTTACCCTAGACGAATTTACTTTTCGATGCCAAGGGCCATACCAATATGATCGGCCACTTGTTGGCCCAGCAGGGCAGAGCCTTGGGGGGTGAAGTGCACATCACCACGCTTGCGGAAAAGGGAGGTATCCAAAGAAGAACTGAGTTGGTGGAGGTCATTGATTAAAACCCCGTGCTTGTGCATGATTTCGCGAGCAATCTTGTTGTATTTCATTTCATCCCCAGCAAAACGGCCAACTTCCCCCTCCGGTACTTTGGTAGTGGATGCCCAGATCAGCTTGGCTCCGGTTTTCTTGAGACGGAGGACCAGAGCCTCAAGGTTTTTCTGGTACTGCTCGAGCGGAACGGATTGGGTGCCATTTACTTTGTCCCGGTTGCCCACGGCTTTAACCTTCGGGTTTCGGTAGCAAAGATCGTGTAGACCCCAGTTGAAATGAATGAGGTCCCATTTGGTTTTGCCCAGCCAGCTATCGAGGGCGGCGAGCCCGCGGTTGGTGTCTCCACAGTTTGCTTTTGCCCGGCTAACGAAGGCTTTGTCCTGGAGCTGATGAATGACTTCTGGGGTGTAGCCGATGGAAATTGAGTCCCCAATCAGAAAAACGCGGGGTAGGTCTTGATCGGATGGTTTGCTCTCGGCATGAATTCCGTGTGTGTCTCTGGCAGGGGTGTAAAAGGAAGAGTTTTTCTTGGAGCCGGTGTATTTCAGGTTGGCCGTGGGCATGAGAGAGCCAGTTTCCCCGATCCACTGGTCGAACATTTTTTTCATCCGGCTAACCAGTTCCGTATTTTTGCGGGCTAGGTTGGTCGTTTCCCCCCGGTCCTCGGCGAGGTTGTACAATTCGGTGGAAGAATCTTCAAAGCGAATAACTAATTTATAATCTCCCATACGTACGGCTCCGGATGGGCCCATACTGTTGATATGGTGGTAGTGAGGGTAGTGAAAATAGAGGGCTTCTCGGCGGAGCGTTTTCTTTTCTCCATCGAGCAGGGGCTTGAGGGACACCCCGTCCAAGTGCTGCCCGGGTTCCAGTGGAAGACCGGCGAGGTCGAGCAGGGTGGGGTAGAAGTCGGTGCTGACCACCGGGGTACTTCGGGTGGTTCCTCTTTGTTTGAGTACAGGGGCATCGATGATGAGGGGAACGCGGATGCCTCCTTCGTAGACCCATGCCTTGCCCGCTTTGTTGGGCAGAATGGAGGTGACCGAAGAAGGGTTGGACCCAGTGGAGAGCCCGCCATTGTCGGAAAAGAACAGTAGGATGGTGTTGTCGCGCAGGTTCAATCGATCAAGGGTATCAATCACCCGTCCCACATTTTCATCGAGGCTTTCCACCATTGCGGCATAGGTAGGGTTGTCCTGCCGGGAGTCGGCGAAGCTATCATGAAGGGGGACCCCATCCGATTTGGTTTTATCCAGTCCGAGTTTTTTTGCTTTCTGCTGGTATTTTTTCAGCAACTCGGGTTTGGCACCAAGCGGAGTGTGTACGGTGTAGAACCAGAAGTTGAGAAAGAAGGGTTTTTCCTTTTTGTCCTCGATAAAACGGATGGCATGGTCGGTCAGGACATCGGTTAAATAATCTCCCGGTTTTCCGTCTTCGAGTCCAGGTACATTGGTGCTGGGGTGTTGCTGACTTTGGTAGGGAAAAAGAAAGGAGCCGGGCTGGCCCATTTTGTGGCCCGCCACATTGAGGTCGAACCCGTGGTTTTCAGGGTAGTGTTCAGTGCCCTTTTGGTGATGGGCTTGAAGATGCCATTTTCCCACATGGGCGGTTGCGTAGCCATGTTTCTTAAATGCTTCCGCCAGGGTGAGATCTTCGGCGGGCATATTGCCTTTAACTGCTGGTGGTTCGAGTTTGTACTTGGGACCCTTGGCTCCTGCGCTTCCGCTGTGGTTGGTGAGCCCGATCCGGCTGGGGTACTTTCCTGTAAGAATGCTGGCCCGGGTCGGGGAGCACACAGGATTGGCCGCATAGGCGTTATCAAAAAACGCAGCCTCGCGGGCGAGGGCATCGAGTCGTGGAGTCTCGTAAAAGGAACTACCAGTTAGGCTCAGGTCGGTGTAGCCGAGGTCGTCTACAAGAAAGAGGATGACATTTGGTTTCTCGTTAGGCTGGGCGTAAAGGGAACCAAATAGAGTAAGACCAATGGCAAATAATTTATATGGATTCATGCAGGTTATTATTCCTTTCATAAAAACTTTACGGGAGTCGAGAATCGATTCCTCTTTTCCATAAATATTTAAAATGGTTAATGAATAATGGCAAGGTGCCATGGGTTCGCTTCACGGGGTGCTGGAATCAGGTTGGCGTAAATAAACAGAAATTTTTCGCAATTTGCGGGTTTTTTTTTGGGGTTACAAGGTATAAAACTTCCCGATGCTTAGCACCCGTTTTCTCGCGTCAGTTCTTGCGCTGCAACCTATCTTCGTGCAAGCGGAGGATGGTCCGCTTCTCTACCAGACATATTGTTCTGCCTGCCATGGTGCGGCCGGGCAGGGAGGGGCAGAGGGGGCAGCCCCACCATTGGCCAAGAGCCTTTGGGCACAAGGAGATCCTGATCGGATGATTAAGGTGGTGCTTCATGGATTGATGGGCGAAATCGAAGTGCTGGGTAAGGAGTACAATTTGGTCATGCCTCCACAGGGAGCGGTGCTTAACGATGGCCAGATCGCTGCGATTCTCACGCATGTACGCTCCTTTGGTAATGGTGGCGGAAAGGTGCCCTTTGAGCGGGTGGCAGCGGTACGGGCCAAGTTTGAGGAGCGGGAGGCCTATTGGAAGGGCGATGAATTGCTCAAGGAGCATCCGTTGCCCAGCCCTCCTGGTCCTCTGAAAAATCTGATACGAAAGTTTTATGCCCTGCCCAAGGAGCAAAGGTCCATGCCCGACTACGCCAAACTGGAAGAAAATGCCTCGGCCAGCCAGCCCAAGGGATTGATCAGCCTGGAGGGCTATTCCGAGCAGGATCATTTCGGTCTGGTCTGGGAGGGTGAGCTTACGGTCAAGCGCGAGGGGGAGTTTTCTTTCTCCCTTGATTCTGATGATACTTCCGCCCTTTTTGTGGACGGTGAAAAAGTAGTGGAAGTACCCGGTCTGGGAGGGATGGGCAGGACCAAGACGGGCAAGGTAAGCTTACACCCAGGGGTGGCTAAAATCCGCGTGGAATATCTGGAGTTCACTGGATACACAGGAATTGCGGCGAGTTGGTCCGGTCCGGGAGTGCGTGGTAACCAACTTCTCAGCACCTCAGAAGTGGCCAAAAAAGCCAAACCTTCGATTAAAATGATTGAGCTTAAGCCTGAGGGTACTAGGGCAGTGCACTACCGCAATTTTATTGCCGGTACGGGGAACCGTTCTTTTTCGGTGGGATATCCTGGGGGAGTGAACCTTGTTTTTAATCAGGAGAACTGCGGACTGGAGTTGATTTGGCCTGGTCGTTTTATAGATGCCGGACCGAGATGGAATAACCGGGGTACGGTGCGGTCTTTCCCTCTAAGTGGACAAGTCTACCATCTTCAAAAGGGCAACCCTTATCCAGGGCGTACTTTTTCTTTCCAGGGAATGGAGCTGGATGATCATGAATATCCAACATTTTGTTACTCAGTGGATGGTCTTAGTGTGCGAGACCGACCACAACCAGCAGAGAAAGGAATAGAGCGAACCCTAACCATCGAGAGCAAAAGAGCAGGAGAACTTGTCTTTGCCCCGATCTCTCAATCTGTAACGGGTCTTACTCTTGAGGGCCGCGGACTTACCGCTCGCGAGGATGGTACCTTCCATCTCCCTCTGCGTAAGGGAGACAACTCTTTCACCTTCCACTACGGCATCCAATGAATCAATTTTTTCCAATTTTTCTGTTTCCCTTTCTCCTCCTTGGAGCGGTGACCGCATGGGCCAATAAGTTCAATAACGAAGCCATTGACCCTCACATGTCGAAGTACTACCTGCGCGAGGAAATTCCAATGCCCAAGGATGTGGTCTTCGAACCCGGTTCGATCGCCCTTCTTCCCGACCAGCGGATTGCCGTGGGCACGCGTCGGGGAGAGGTCTGGATCTGTGAGGGTGCTTATGGGGATGACCTCTCCAAGGTTACTTGGACCCCCTATTTCAAGGGCTTGCATGAACCTCTGGGGATGTACTGGCAGGACGGTGCCCTCTACTACACAGATCGCGAGCAATTTGGCCGGTTGGTTGACCGTAATGGGGACGACCGACCCGACTGGGTGGAGACCATCTCCGCTCCCTGGGGCCTGACCGGAAATTACCATGAGTATGCTTTTGGGACAACGCCTGACCCCCAGGGCAATGTCTTTGTCACCCTCTGTTTGACTGGGTCTTTTACCGCCAGTGCTCAGTGGCGCGGATGGGTCATGAAAATTGCCGCTGATGGTACTGCCACTCCCTACGCTTCTGGTGTCCGTTCTCCGGGTGGGATTGGCTATGATGCTGAGGGTAACCTCTACTACACGGACAACCAGGGAGTATGGAACGGTACTTCCTGCCTAAAACATGTGGTGGAAAAGAAATTCACCGGTTGCCCGATTGGCAATGTGTATTACAAGGACGCTCCCAATATGGGGCCACAACCACCCGACCCGGTAAACCAAAGCCGTATCGTGGTGGAGCGGGAGCGTATTCCCGAACTGGTTCCCCCTGCAGTGCAGTTTCCCCACGGGGTGGTCGGGCAATCACCCACCGCGGTCCTTTCGGACCATACCTCAGGAAAATTTGGACCTTTTGCCGGGCAGGTCTTCGTGGGTGAGCAGACCCACTCGGAGGTGCAGCGTGTTTTTCTTGAAACCGTAAATGGCGTGAGGCAGGGAGCGGTGTGGGAATTTCTGTCCGGCTTTGAGGCCGGGATTGTA
>JAQCIX010000083.1 GCA_027593365.1 Verrucomicrobiota bacterium | reverse complement strand
TTTGTAAAACCCATTGCCAGCATATTTTAGTACGCAATATAGGTTCCGCAACTGCAATTCTAATGAAATAGTGAAGAGAGAAGATTGAATGGTGAAGAGGGGGGCCCAGCGAATAAAGTATCCAGAGGCAAGAATGGAGGGTTTGTGCCTGTGTATGCTAGTTTTTCTTCAACAGCGGGTTAGGTAAGATTTTTCCATTTGCTTGGTAGAGAGAATCGTAAGTACACTCCAGATCAAAAGCATCGCAGTACCAGGGAACCAACCATTCATAGGCAATCAGGCCACCAAACCCCAAGAATAAGAGGGCTGTTATTAAATAAACCAACCGAAAGATGTACTTCATTGAAACCTACAAGTACATTTGGTTGGGTAAATTCTCAAATTTTTGCCAACTTTTTCACTCTTCGCTTTTCACCATTCAATCTTGGTTCGCTCAAATCGGGAGTTGAGATCAAGGCTACATCACTTAGTACATAATTCCTATGAATAGCCACGAAATAGATTACGAATTGATTGGGGATGATATGCAAATTGTCGAAGTGGAACTCGATCCCGGAGAGACCGTGATTGCGGAAGCAGGGGCGATGAATTACATGGAAGACCAAATCTCGTTTGAAGCCAAAATGGGGGATGGATCCAAGCCACACCAAGGTCTTTTCGGTAAATTACTGGATGTGGGCAAGAGGGCACTCACCGGAGAATCCATATTTATGACCCACTTTACCAACCAGGGTATGGGTAAAAAAAGGGTCAGTTTTGCCGCCCCTTATCCCGGCAAAATTATATGCATTGATTTAAAAGATCATAACCAAAGTATTCTTTGCCAGAAGGACTCCTTTTTATGTGCCGCATTGGGAACCAATGTATCGATCGCTTTTCAAAGAAAACTAGGTACCGGATTTTTCGGCGGAGAAGGTTTTATCCTGCAAAAGCTTTCCGGGGATGGAAAAGCATTTGTTCATGCGGGGGGTACAATTGTGCGTAAAGAATTACAGGGCGAAACTTTGCGGGTGGATACGGGCTGCATTGTGGCCTTTGAGGAAAGTATCAATTACGATATCCAAATGGCGGGTGGTCTGAAATCGATGATCTTTGGAGGAGAAGGCCTATTCCTTGCCTCCCTCAGTGGGTTTGGCACGGTTTGGCTGCAAAGCCTCCCTTTCTCCAGACTCGCCGACCGAGTCCTTCAGCATGCACCCAGTGTAGGAGGTAAAAGCCAGGGCGAAGGCTCGGTCCTGGGTGGTTTGGGGAGAATGATCGATGGAGACTGAGGAAGAGTGAAGGGTGCAGATTGAAGAGTGAGGAGTGAAAGGTGAATTGGGAAGTGTGAAACACTGTGGGCCGGAATCTTCTGTTTTGATGAGAGAACTCTTTGGGTGGAATAGTTTTATTGCTCTGCTTTTTTAGCAAATGCCATTAAGAAACCATAGCTTTGGGAATTTTTATTAAATTCAAGATTTTACCCTGGTTCAGAAAGCTTCTCATTTGGTCTGTATTGGGAAGTCTTTTCTTAACGCCCACTCACCTCATTCCTTTGAATGTCCCGATGCTCTTGCTTTTTCTGCCTTTAACCCTTTTCTTTCCCACACTGGGGAGTAGTGGAGAGGCAGTAACCTACGGATTTGCATGGTTGGAAATAAACCAGCCCTGGGTTTGGGTTCTTTTATTTGCCTGGCACATAATCATTATATTGATGTTTTTACTATTTTGCCGCTTTTGCATGAGAACGATAAAAAACCTGAAACACCGAAAATAAGGGAGTGATTAGGATACCTTCGAGATACACCGAAAGATACGAAAACCTCAGCGGAGGAACGCGTGGAATGAATCCGAAGGAAGAATGGAGGCGCGGGCCGGACCCCGAGCGTGAGCGAGAGGAGGTTGCCCGAAGGGTGACCAATCACCGATTCGCAAGGAGTCGCCAGACGAGTTGCCGAGCAAGGTCGAAAGAGTGAAGATTGAGGAGTGAAGAGAGAAAAAGAAATCCCAGAACCTTCTATTTTGATAAAAACTCCTTGCGGAGGAACGCGTGGAATGAATCCGAAGGAAGAATGGAGGCGCGGGCCGGAATCGAACCGGCGAATAGAGGATTTGCAGTCCCCGGCCTTACCACTTGGCTACCGCGCCATTCTAGCAAGCGATGAAAAGTATTGACGACCTAGGCATCCCGCAAGCAAAAAGCCAATGAGACTACGCTATTCAGGCGTAACCATCGTTGCCCATCCTATTCTTATTCATCGCTATCTATGCCCACTCTTATGAAAAAAATATTATCCCTGTTTCTTGTATACCTGTTTCCCTTTGCCTTGTTTGCTGCGGTTGAGAAACCAGAGGGTGAAAAAAAGAAAGGCTCGGGTTTTCCCAGCCGAGGAGAGATGCTTAAAAAATTTGATCAGGATCAGGATGGAAAACTGAATGAGGAAGAGCGAGCAAACTTGCGCAAGGAAATGAGTGGAGGCAAGGGGCCACTACCCATGTTGTTGGCCAAAAAATTCGACAAGGATGGAGACGGCGAGCTAAGCGAAGAGGAGAGGGCGGCTTTTCGTAAGCAGATGGTTGAGAATGGCAGAAAGTTGCCCCCTCACCTGATGCAGCGCTTTGATATGGATGGGGATGGCACGCTGAGCGATGAGGAAAGGGCCGGGGCGAAGCAGGCCTGGGAAGACCGCAAGCAGGAGATGATTAAAAAATTTGATGCGAATGGAGATGGTAAGCTGAGTGTGGAAGAGCGGAGGGAAGCGATTAAGCAGGCGAAGTTTGGAGAAAAGAAAAGTCCTCCAACTCAAGATGAAGGAAAACCATCCAAGTCAACGAAGGTAGAGAAGGGATTGAAAAAAGGGGGCAAGGGCGAAGGAAAGAAGCCCAAAGAGAAAAAGAAAGATTCCTGATCTCCTGAATCGATTTTCTGGTTAAGGAACGGCGAGAGTTGGGCCGTTGTCTGCGGGCATGGACTGGTGCCAGGAGACCACCGCGTCCGCCAACCTTTTGACCTTATCTGGCTCTTTGCTGGCTAGGTTTGTTTTCTCTGCCGCATCTTTCTCTAAATCAAAAAGGAGTGGAGTGGTGCCGTCGTATTCGCAGAGCAATTTCCACTTTCCTTGCCGTACGGCAAGATCGGGCAGGTCGTTGACCCCATAAAAGCGGTCGCGGTCAGGAGGGCGGCGGAAAAAGATTGGCTTTTTCCGTGAACTGTTTGATTCACCCAAAAGAACCGCGGGTAAGGATTCGCCATCAAATATTGTCTTAGGCGGTGGGGTTACATCGCAGATTTCAAGCAGGGTAGGGACGAGGTCGATGGCAGAGAAAACGGATTCGCGGTTTACTTTTCCTTGCGAAGATTTCTTCATCAGGCTGGGAGACCAGGCGACGAGGGAGGAACGGATGCCCCCTTCGAATAGCTGGGTTTTGTATCCGCGAAAGGGACCGGGGGAGCCGAGCCCCGGATCGGGCCCATTGTCCGAACAGGCAAGGATGAGGGTGTTTTTTGCCAGTGTGGGGTCATTCTGAACATGCTGGAAAAGCCGGCCAAGCTGGTGGTCCATTTCTTCTAACACAGCGAGATAGAGGGTGCGCTTTTTCCCATCCCCCCACTGATCCACTGGTGGCCAAAAGGGGCTGTGTACATCATCGGGCCAAAGGTTCAGGTAGAAGGGTTTTTCATCCTGCTGGGCCTGCTTGATGAAGGAGAGGGCCGCATCGACAAACCCGCCGGTGATCTCTGAACGTTGCATCCATTGATATCCTTTCCCCAGCCGTTCAGCATGGTGCCAAATACGCCCGGGTTTGGTGGGGTCCTGCCCGGGCTTGAGGGTAAGGGGAAGGAGCTTTGGGCCCATCCCTTCGAAGTTGGTCAGGGATTGATCAAACCCATATTCGGAAATTGCCGGTGCATCGTTCACATCGCGCTGTCCGCCCATGTGCCACTTACCGAAATGCCCAGTCGCATAGCCTGATTTCTGTAAAAAGCTCGCTAGCATGGGTGCCTCGGGGTCGAGCCATTGGGCCATACCCCTCTCTGCATTCTGGGCACGATGTCCCAGGTAGGAAGAGATTTTCCAACGATGGGGATATTGGCCGGTGGAAATCGCCACCCGGGAAGGCGAGCAAATGGGAGAGTTTACATAGAACTGCTCAAAACGGATGCCTTCATCCGCCAGTCGATCAATATTGGGGGTCTGCGCATCCTCATTTCCAAAGCAGGAAAAGTCACCCCATCCCATATCATCAATAAATACGAGGATGATGTTGGGCTGGTCCTTCGATAGAAGCCCAAGGCTACTGAGCAAAAGCAGGAGGATGCCGATGGCCTTCCTCATGTAAAGCACTGGGAGAAAAGGCAAGAGCCCTAAGCGAGCAGATCTTTGATGACTTTGGGGTGATCCACACCGGTGAGTCGTTGGTCGAGACCAAGGTAGCGGTAGGTGAAGCGTTCATGATCAATCCCAAGGGCTCGGAGAACGGTCGCGTTGAGGTCGTTCACATGGACCGGGTTTTCCAAAATATTATAGGAGTAATCATCGGTTCTTCCATACTCCATACCACGCTTGAATCCACCACCTGCGACCCAGGTGGAGAAGCAGCGCCCGTGGTGGTCGCGCCCATGGTTGTCCTTGGTTAATGTGCCTTGCGAGTAAACCGTACGCCCGAATTCGCCTCCGAAGATAACGATGGTATCATCCAGCAATCCGCGTTGTTTCAAGTCTTTGACGAGAGCGGCGGCGGGTTGGTCCACATCCTTACACTGGTTGCGGAGGGCCTTGGGCAAGCTGCCGTGCTGGTCCCATCCACGGTGAAAGAGTTGAACAAAAGGAACATCGCGCTCGGCAAGTCGGCGGGCGATCAAACAATTGTGGGCAAAAGTTCCTTTCTTACGGGCATCGGGTCCGTACATGTCGAGCACATGGTCGGGCTCTTCCTTAAGGTCTACGAGTTCGGGCACACTGGTTTGCATGCGGTAGGCCATTTCATACTGGGCGATCCGGGCATCGATTTCCAGATCGCCACTTTCCATTTTCTTGTGCTGGTTGATCGCGGCGATGCCATCGAGCATGTCGCGGCGCATACTTTTGGATATCCCGTTGGGGTTGGAAAGATAGAGCACGGGATCGCCTGCAGAACGGAACTTAATGCCCTGGTGCTTGGAGGGAAGGAAGCCACTGCCCCAGAGGCGGTCGTAGAGGGCTTGAGGATTTCCGTTACCCCGGGAGATCATAACCACATAGCCGGGGAGGTTTTGGTTGGGGCTGCCCATCCCCCAGTCCAACCAGGCACCCATGGCAGGTTTGCCAGGTTGTTGGGATCCGGTGTTAATCGCGGTGATTGCAGGGTCGTGGTTGATCGCCTCCGTATGCATCGATTTGATCAGGCAGATATCATCGGCAATGGAAGCGGTGTGGGGAACGACCTCGCTGAACCAAGTCCCGTTTTGCCCGTGCTTGGTGAATTCAAACATTGGAGCCACGCAGGGGAAGGAAGACTGACCAGAGGTCATTCCGGTGATGCGCTGACCGTTGCGGATACTGTCGGGCAATTCCTGCCCATGGTATTTCCGTAGCTCTGGGTGGTAGTCGAACATGTCGATATGAGAAGGCCCACCGGACATGAACATGTAGATCACGCGCTTGGCAGTAGGCTTAAAATGGGTACGCCCGAGGGTTCCATGAAGGGGAACGGAGCCGGAAGGTCCCATCGCACCCATCAGAGGGGCAGCGATGTTGGCGAAACCGAGGGCACCCATGCCCATGGCTCCGAGCTTGAGCATTTGACGGCGGGTATGAAGTTGGTGAAGGTCGAGTGGATTCATAACAGTAGGATTTTAAGAATTATTCTCGGTTTAAAGTTTCGTCGAGGTTGAGGATCATGGAGGCGAGTACTGTCCAGGTGGCATGCTCCTTGGCATCGATGGATTTCTCCCGGGGGGAATCTCCCATGGCGAGTAATTCTTCAGCCTGGGCAGGGTTTTGATCAAAGACAGCTTTCTGTTTGTCGTATGCCTTTTTCATCACCTGTTGGCGCAAGTTATCTGCGGGGCGACCGGTGGCCAGTTCAAAAGCCCGGTTTACCTGCCCGGGGAAATCTTTTGGGCCGGTAAGCAGGATCCGCTGGGCGAGGAAGCGGGAGGCTTCCACAAACTGTACATCATTGAGGGTAACCAGGGACTGCATGGGTGTATTGGTGCGCTGGCGTTGAATGGTACAAATTTCCCGGGAGGGTGTATCAAAGGCAGTCATCGCTGGTTGGGGAGCGGAGCGCTTCCAGTAGGTGTACATACTGCGGCGATAGATTTTGTCTCCCTTGTCCTGAACAAACCTCCGTCCTCGGTCTAGGGATACTTCGTTCCACAATCCAGCGGGTTGGTAGGGCTTTACGCCAGGTCCACCAAACTTTTTGTTCAGTAATCCGCTGACATGCAAAGCCTGGTCGCGCACAAATTCTCCCATGATGCGGAAGCGGGGAGCCCGGGCGAAGTAGAGATTTTCCGGGTCTTTGGCCAAATGTTCCTCGGTGGTGACGGAGGACTGGCGGTAGGTGGCAGAAGTGACCAACTGGCGGATCGCCCGTTTCACATCCCAATCGCTTTCGATAAAGTCGGCTGCCAGCCAGTTGAGCAGGCCAGGGTGGGTGGGCCATTTTCCCTGAGATCCAAAATCACTGGGAGTATCGGATAACCCACGACCGAAGATGGTCTGCCAGTAGCGGTTGACGGTTACCCGGGGAGTGAGTGGGTTTTCTTTATCGGTGAGCCATTTCGCCAGGCCGAGACGGTTCTTCTCCGATTCGGTTTTCATGGGGGGTAGGAAGTCGGGAGTGTTTGCCTGAATGACCTTGGATTTATCTGGCGAGGAGTATTGCCCACGAACCAATAGGTAAGTGTCGCGCATTTTGTTGGGCGGGTTATCGCCCATCACCATCGAGGTGATTTTGTTTTTACGAATATTGTTCAAAGCATCTTGTTTGTTGTTTCTGGCGGCGAGCAGATTTTTATACTCCTTATCGAAGCGGTTGAGATATTCATCATGCAGCAGGGTTCGCTGGGCATTTGCAAGGGTATCCAGTGGCTTTTCAAAAAGCGGGGAGAGGGAATCCACCTTGCTCAGTTTCTCCACATCCTTGCGGTTGAGCACCCGGTGGTAGAGCCCAATCTCATCTATCTCCACACCTTTTGCAGGGGTGCCGTGGTAGCGCCGGCCAATCCGGAAGGTTTTGTCCGTGTGGATGGTGGCATTGAGATCGTCCTCAGCGATATTTTTTTGCTGGCTTACTCCGTTAATGAAAATATCGATGCCGGCTGCTTTTCCGGAACCATCATAGGTTATACACAGATGATTCCATTTGTTTAAAGGAAGTTCAGACTTTGCCACCACCTTGATCGCATTGCTTGGCCAGGCATGTATGAGGTGGATGCCGGGTTGGCCGCCTTCCATCCATACATCGTATCCGCGGTGCTTGGCTGGCTCATCCATCTTGCTGAGGATAGCACCGCTGGTTTTTTCGGAAGGTTTTACCCACATAGACCAGGAAAAAGCCTGGTTGTATTCGAGTACGCCAGCGGTGGGGGAATCGATAAAACCATCTTGCTCAATTTTGAATCCCGCGGCCACCTTGCCCAGTTCGGTCTG
>JAQCIX010000082.1 GCA_027593365.1 Verrucomicrobiota bacterium | reverse complement strand
CATTGCTCATTCCGACCGGGTGGAATTTATCACCCTTGAAGGCGTGGAGATGCTTAACCCGACCGATGCGGATGACAGGGAATCTTTGGTGCAAGCCATTGCCGAGGCCGATGAACTTGGGACCGCTTTACCAAGCTTTCACCTCTACGATGAGAAACCAGCTCCGGTCGCCCGCTTGCTGGCTGAGGGTTTGACCCGCAAAACCAAACGCCCCACCTTGCCACCTGCGGTGGTTTATGCGGCGGAGAATGATTCACGGGCAGCCACCCGGCTTGAGGCCTTATGCTGGGACCATGCCCCGGCTGGCTTTGGAGAGAAAGTGGTTTTTTCAGAAACGGTGATTCCCAAGATGTGTACGGTGGTGGAAGACCCAGCCCGGATCGAAAACGAAGGCTTAGTCCCCCTTTTCCCTGGGGCATCCCGGGCGATCCTGGTGGAAGCCTTTGATCAAATCATGGTGGAATCACAGGCACCAGCTGGGTTTGAGCGGGGCATGTCCTCCTTTGTCGAAAAACGGCAGCTCGACCCTTTTGCTCAGACCAAGTTTCTGGGACATAACGCGGTTCATGCCTGGTTAGGGTACCTGGCCGAAAGCGAGGGATTGATTCTGATGAGTGAGGTGGGGAAAAGGGATGATCTAATGAGAAGGGCCCTGGATGTATTTGAAAAAGAAGTGGGTCCAGGGTTGATCCATGCCCATGCACGGACTGACGATGCTTTATTTACCAACGATGGAATGCTGGCCTATGCTCGGGACGCACTACACCGCATGGTGAATCCGTTTTTAAATGATCCCATTGAACGGGTTACCCGCGATCCAGTTCGGAAATTGGGATGGGAGGACCGTTTGATTGGCTCGATGCGTTTGGCCATCGAAGCAGGCGTGAGTCCGGACCGGTTGGCAGAAGGTGCTCAGCTTGCCTTGGATCGGGCGGTGGTGGAATCCCAATCCTCTCCTAAAAAAGTCTTGGCAGAAATCTGGCCCAAGCATCTTGATGAAAGTGAGAGGCAGGCGATCCTGGCTCTCTTGCTCCCTTAAATTTCCCTGATTTGTTTCCGTTGGGTTGCCAGATTGGTTGATCGAATGTGAAAGAAAATTGCCATTCGATGATTGCTTTTCGTTCAAAAACGATCAAATTCAATCATTCACCCTTATGATTCAGGATAATACACCAGCCCTTGCTCCGCAGCGTCGGGAGCGGTTGCGCCAAATGTTGCGCGAAGGCGGAGTGGCCCGGGTGGATGACTTGCGCAAAACCCTAGAGGTATCGGTTGCCACCATCCGGCGGGACCTGGAAATTCTCGAGGAAGAGGGTAAGGTACGGAGGGTTCATGGGGGAGCGGTCTCGATGGAAAGCCGTTTGGAAGAACCGGTCTTCGAAAATAAGACCAATCTGGCCGCCCGTGAAAAGCAGCGCATTGCCGAGGAGGCGTACTCCTTAATCGAATCCGATGAAGCGATCTATTTGAATGGGGGTAGCACCACCTTGTTTCTCGCCCGTTTATTGCGCGAGCGCACCGATCTTACCGTGGTGACCAATTCTCTGCAGGCGGCGATTGAGTTGGCCGACTCCGGGCCCAGGGTCATTTTAATTGGAGGTGAATTGCGCCGGATCAGCCAGACCATGGTCGGTCCCTTAACTTCTGCTGTGCTTGCTCAGGTGCATGTGGATAAGGCCTTTATGGGCACCATGGGTTTTTGCCTGAAGAACGGGCTGACCACCACCGATCCCAACGAGGCCTACTCGAATGAGATCGTTGCCGAGCAGGCTGGCCAGGTGATTCTTTTAGCTGATTCCAGTAAGGCGGAAAAAGTATGCTTCGCCCGTTTTTCGGATCTCGAGAAGGTGGACTTGCTGGTTTCCGATAAAAACCTTTCCCCAGAGTACACCAAGGAGCTTCGCAAGCGTGGAGTGAAGGTGCGCACTGTATAATTTTTACCAACATCTATTTAACAAACCTACACAAGGAGAAGAAGAAAACGAAACATGGCCACACCTGTAATTATGCCCCGCCAAGGACAATCGGTAGAGAGTTGTATCCTTACCGAATGGAAAGTAAATGTAGGCGATCAAGTCGCTGAAGGCGATGTACTCGCCGTAATCGAAACGGACAAAGCAAGTTTTGACCTCGAGTCCACTGCTTCCGGTACCGTGCTCGCCCTTTTCTGGGAAGCCGATGATGATGTGCCTGTCCTCGCCAATGTAGCTGCCATCGGCAACGAGGGGGAAGATATAGAAGAATTTCGTCCGGAAGGACAAGGCTCGGCACCCACACCCGCTGCCGCTGCACCAACTCCAGCGGCTCCAGAAGCGGCTCCACAGGCAACCGGCACTCCTGCTGCACCTGCACCCGTGCAGGCAAGCGGTGCTATTCAAGCAAGTGCAGGCGTGAGCCCACGGGCCCGCCGTCTTGCCCATAAACATGGAATCGATCCGGAGACTCTTCCGGGTAGCGGTCCAGAGGGCAGGGTCATTGAGCGCGATGTGGAAGCTGCGATCAGTGGTCGCCCCCGTCTTTCTGCTACGGCCAAGGCTCGTTCTCTTTCTGGAGATTTCGAAACCCCTGCCCGCGGCACCGGTCTGGCCGGTATGGTTCGGTCCCAGGACTTAAAGGTTCCCGGTTCAGTCGAAGGGGCAGAGGTCACACCGGTTAAGGGAATCCGCAAGGTGATTGCCGAGCGCATGATCCAATCACTCCACACCACCGCTCAACTCACCCTTCATGCATCCTTTGAGCTGTCCAGGGCCCAGGCCTACCGCAAGGAGCGTCTCGATGCGGGCCAATCCAAGGTTTCGCTCAACGATGTGATTGCCCATGCGATTGTAAAATCTCTTGGTGAGCACCCTGCATTAAATGCTCATTTCCTGGGCGACCGCATCGCCACCTTCGAGAAGGTTCATCTGGGCGTGGCCGTGGATACGCCTAAAGGATTGCTCGTTCCGGTGATTCGTGATGCATCCGAAATGTCTATCGAGAAGATTTCTGCAGAAGTTAAAAATCTCGCTGGTGCCTGCCGGGAGGGAACGATTTCTCCAGACAATTTATCCGGTGGTTCCTTCACCCTGACCAACCTCGGAATGCTGGGCGTGGAAACCTTCACCCCAGTCTTGAATGCCCCTGAAGTAGCGATCTTAGGAGTGGGAGGTATTGTGCTGAAGCCAAAGCGTACCGAGAGTGGAGAGGTCGAATATGTCGATACCCTTCCTCTCAGTCTCACCATCGACCATCAGGCGGTGGACGGAGCCCCAGCGGCCCGTTTTCTGCAGTCCCTGGTGGAGCGTTTGGAAAACAATCCTGGTACCTGAATGGGGCCTTCCCAACTTTAAACAAAAATTAGAAAAATATTCCTTACCTAGAAATGAAATACGATTTTGCAGTTATCGGAGCAGGACCCGCAGGGTATGTTGCCGCCAAGAAAGCCGCGGGAGCGGGTCTTAAGACCTTGCTGGTGGAAAAGAAAAAGCTCGGAGGTGTATGCCTCAATGAAGGTTGCGTACCTTCCAAGACCTTGTTGCAGGCCGCCAAGACTTATCATCATGCCAAGCACGGCTCGGTGTTTGGAGTGACCGTGGATGGGCTGAACTTTGACTTCCCTAAGGCCCATGCCCACAAAAATGGGGTTATGGATAAAATGCGTGATGGCATTGCCGGCCTGATGAAGAAGTACAAGGTCGATGTGATCGAAGGTGAGGCTGTGCTTCAACCGAACCGCAAGATTGTCATCAATGGGGAAGAGCATGAGGCCGATAATATTCTTATTTGCACGGGTTCCTCTCCGGCCGTTCCTCCCATCCCCGGGATTGATCAGGACCATGTGGTCGACTCCACTGGTATTCTGAATACCGAAACCCTGCCCAAGCGTTTAATCGTTGTGGGTGGCGGTGTCATTGGTTGTGAATTTGCCTGCATGTATGCATCCGTGGATGTTCCTGTTACTGTGCTGGAAGCTATGCCGGAAATCTGCCCGAACCTGGATGCAGAAATCGCAGCCACTCTGCGTACTGAGCTCGAAAAGAAGGGTGTGGAATTTCAACTCGGTTCCAAGGTGGAAGAGATTGGAAAAACTTCGGTCACTTACAACGATGGCGAGGGAAGCAAAGAAATTGAGGGTGATCTCGTACTGGTCGCGACCGGACGCCGCCCCAATGTTTCCAACCTTGGCTTAGAAGATATTGGACTGGAATTTTCTCCACGCGGAATCAAAGTGGATGATCGTGGAGCCACTAACCTGCCCGGAGTTTGGGCCGCGGGTGATATCACTGGTCGTGCCTGGCTTGCCCATGCGGCCAGCCGAATGGCCGAAGTGGTGGTCAACAATATCACCGGTCGTACCGATCGGATGCGCTACGACGCCATGCCTGCGGTGGTGTACACCAGCCCGGAAGTTGCGGTGGTTGGATTGACCAAGGAGGAAGCCGAGGAGCGTGGAATCAAGACCCGTTCCGGCCGTATGCCCATGGCGATTAATGCCCGATACATTGCAGAAAATCCGGATGAAGGTGGGCTTTGCAAAGTGGTTCTGGAAAAAGAAACCAACCGCTTGCTCGGTGTCCATATGGTTGGAGGAGCCTGTTCCGAAATGATCTTTGGTGCGACCGCCATGCTTGAGACCGAACTGCGGGAGGAAGAGATTGAAGAGATCGTATTCCCTCACCCGACTACCTCCGAAATCATGAAGGATGTCTTCATGGGAGTTCGCTAATTAACTCAATTTTAAAAACCTAATATTTAACCCACATTCGCCATGCCGAAGTCACAAATTGTCGAACCCGCCAAAGAACGCCAAGCGGGAACCGTTCCTTTCAAGGAAGTACCTCTTAATCAATACAAGGATGATATCAAAAATGAGGTAAAGACCTATGGAGCCGAAGCTCTAATTGGTATTTACGAGGATATGCTCCTGATCCGCGAATTTGAGAGCATGCTCCAAAGCATCAAAACTCAGGGTTCCTACGAAGGGATCGAGTACGATCACAAAGGCCCAGCTCACCTTTCCATCGGGCAGGAAGCCTCTGCGGTGGGCCAAGCCTTTCTTTTGGGAGTGGATGACCACATTCTTGGATCCCACCGTTCGCACGGAGAAATTTTGGCCAAGGGGATGTCTTCGATTCGTAAACTCGATGAGGATACCCTTATGGAAATCATGAAAAACTTCCTCGGTGGAGATTGTTTTCGGGTCGTCGAAAAAGAGGGGGCTGACAATGTAAAGGCGCTTGCTCGCGACTTCCTGCTCTATGGTGCGTTGGCCGAAGTGTTTGGTCGGGCCAATGGATTTAACCGCGGTCTGGGTGGTTCGATGCACGCCTTCTTTACCCCCTTTGGGATTCTTCCTAATAATGCGATTGTCGGTGGTTCTGCCGACATCGCCATGGGGGCGGCTCTTTTCAAAAAGTGCAACCGTAAATCCGGCATCGTTATTTCCAATGTGGGCGATGCATCCATGGGTTGTGGACCGACCTGGGAAGCGATGAACTTTGCATCGATGCGCCAGTTCCGTGAGCTTTGGGACGATTCGATGAAGGGTGGATTGCCCATCATCTTTAACTTCATGAATAACTTCTATGGTATGGGAGGCCAGACCGCGGGTGAAACCATGGCATTTGATTTCCTTGCCCGGGTAGGAGCAGGGGTCAACCCAGACTCGATGCACTCCGAGCGGGTCGACGGATATAATCCACTGGCAGTGGCCGATGCCATCCGTCGCAAGAAAGCTTTACTGGAACAGGGAGATGGCCCGGTTCTGCTGGAAACCATTACTTACCGGTACTCTGGACACTCTCCATCCGATGCTTCCTCCTATCGGATTAAGGAAGAGATCGAGGCCTGGCAGGCAATCGATCCACTCGATTCTTATGCCCGTGAAATTTTGGGTGCAGGCATTATTACCGAGGATCAGATCGAGGAGCGCAAAGTGGCCACCACCAAGGCAATGACCCAGGCATGCCGTTTAGCATCTTGCCTCGAAACCTCTCCCCGTTTGAATTCCGAAAAAATTGCCGGATTGATGTTTTCCAAAAGAAAAGTGGAAAACTATGATCCTTCCCGTACGCCGGAACTGATTTTGCCTGCTGCGGAAAACCCTCGCGTTCAAGCCTTGGCCAAGAAGTCCCGTGCTGGAATCATTGATGGTAAACCGGTTTCCAAAAACAAGGTGTACCAGTACCGCGACGCGATTTTCGAAGCTGCATTTCACCGATTCCAGAATGATTCCACACTGGTTGCCTACGGAGAAGAAAACCGGGACTGGGGAGGAGCGTTTGCCTGCTACCGCGGATTGACCGAATCCTTGCCTTACCACCGCCTCTTTAACTCTCCGATCTCGGAAGCTGCGATTGTCGGATCCGCTGTGGGTTATGCTTTGCAGGGCGGCCGTGCCTTAGTCGAGTTGATGTACTGCGACTTTATGGGTCGGGCAGGGGATGAAATTTTCAATCAGTTGGCCAAGTGGCAAAGTATGTCCGCCTGTGTTTTGGAAATGCCCGTGGTTCTGCGGGTATCCGTAGGATCCAAATATGGTGCCCAGCACTCGCAGGACTGGTGTGCGATTTGTAACCATATCCCCGGCTTGCAGGTGGTTTTCCCATCCACTCCTTACGATGCCAAAGGTATGCTGAACACCGCATTGGCTGGAAGTGACCCGGTGGTTTTCTTTGAAAGTCAGCGCCTCTATGACATTGGCGAACTCTTTGAAAAGGAAGTACCCGAGGGATACTACGAAGTGCCTTTTGGCCCTCCTGCCCAGCGCCGTGTGGGGAATGATGTGACCATCATCACCGTGGGTGCTACCATGTACCGGGCATTGGAAGCTGCTGATATTCTGGAACAGAAGTATGGGGTAACCGCAGATGTATTTGACTGCCGTTCTATCAGCCCCCTGGATTACGAGCCATTGGTCGAATCCGTCCGTAAAACCGGTAAGGTTCTGCTCTCTTCGGATGCGTGTGAGCGTGGATCGGTGATGCAGGATATTGCTTCGAACTTGAGCCAGTTAGCTTTTGATGAACTGGATGCTCCTCCTGTTGTGGTTGGATCCCGTAACTGGATCACTCCATGTGCGGAAGTGGAGGAAGATTTCTTCCCTCAGCCATCCTGGATGATCGATGCGATTCACCAAAATATCTTGCCCCTCCCAGGCCATGTGATGACCACCAATCCAACCACTGCGGAAAAGATCAAGCGTTACCGCGAAGGCGTATAAATTATGAGCTATCTGGAAAAACATTCTGAGAAGGTCGATACCTTTATTAGCGTATGCCATCATTTGGCGGCTCATCAGTATGTGACTGGACATGGGGGTAATCTTGCCTGGAAGTTGGAGGATGATGTCATCCTGATCACCCCAACCAAGCATAACAAGGGGGATGTGAACCGCGAAAATGTGGTCTTCATCAACCTGGCGGGGGAGACCATTGAGGGCACAGTTAAACCAACGGGGGAGACTCCGATGTATGTGAACTTCTTCCGCGAACGCCCAGATGTCCAGGCGGTTCTTCATTGCCATCCGCCTCATCTCAATGCGTTTGTTATTTCGGACTCAAAGAACTATCACATGCGTCCGCTCTTTCCCGAGACCATCACCGAGGTCGGGCCCGTCCCGGTTGTTCCTTATGGAGAACCGCTCACCCAAAAGTTAGCC
>JAQCIX010000081.1 GCA_027593365.1 Verrucomicrobiota bacterium | reverse complement strand
TTCGTAGATGAGGAAGAGTGGTGGGACGAAGAGGAATGCGAAGAGGAGTGCGACGAGGAAGAAGATTGGGAAGAGGAAGAAGAGGAGGATTAATTCTTAGGCTTCCACTTCTTGCGGGCCTCTATAATTAACTGGATTGAACTATCCCGATCCATGTAGCCATAAAAGACCATCTTGCCTGGCTTTTTGTAGTTAAGAAACCATGATTTCAGGATTTCCAGAACGGCAGGCTTCTCGAGTAACAGTTGTTCGATGGATTGTATGTGTCCAAAGGTGCCACTTGGACTTACTCCGATAAATTTTATATCTGCTTCCTCTTTATCCTCAAAATTAAGGGCACCAATGATTCTTACTTCTTTAAGATCTCCTCTTTCTCCTGCTTCATCCAAATCGATCACATCGATGGGGTCTCCGTCTCCCGCCAGGGTTTCTGGAATAAATCCATAATTCCCGGGGTAGGGCAGGAATTGAATAATTCTTTCTTTTCCATCCTTGTAATCTTTTTCCATTTCACCGGTTTCGAAATTGAACTCCCATTTCTGCTTGGTGCCAGCAGGGATTTCGATCCGGAAGCGAAGTGTATCTTCTTTGCTGAGGAGACCGCTATTATCTGTTGGCTTTGCTTCGCTAATCGAAAAAAGTGTGAGCGGAATGAGGAAAAGACCTAGTTTCATAGGATTAAAAAAGTGAATGGAAGTATTTGGAAGCCATCATACATCCTATTACTTAGCAAATTGGTCACTGAATGGAAAAAGTTTTGTAAGAATATCAATGGGATGGGAGTTTACCTGTAAATGAGTGATGAATTAAACGCAGATCCAAGAGGTGCATTTCCCAGATTGTGGGCAAACCATTGAGATTTGATCAGATCATCAAGATCTAATAATCCCGGATAATGGGTTGATAAAATGGACTGAAATCGATTTTCAGACTCATTGACTTTTTAAAATAAAAGGATTATTTTTGTGTTAGTTTGAAAATAACCATCCAAGTGCTCGTTTTATTGAGCTTTCTTGCGGCAAGCTTGTTGGAGTCTTCCAAGATTAATCACGATGTATTATGTGCAGATGTGACCGATGAGTTATTAGAGGAATCGGTTCTCAAAGGTTGCGAAGAAAACTTGCTTCGATGGGAGGTGCATGGAGGCTTATGTAAAAAACAGTATTTTTTGGTCCACCAAGTTCCCAATGAAATTTGGATTAATATTTCGGAGACCAGAAACTCCCCTGATCAGTTTTATTACGAATTAATGGACGAAAGTGTCTGAGGTTTAAGCACCTCTTCCAAGCCGGGTTCATATAAGAGAGAACCCGTAACAGATGTATCATCTGCACTTTCGTAACCATGAAAAAAATAAATTTTAAATCCAAAACATTTCGTAATTTTCTGTATATTTTCAGCCTCGGTCTCTTAGGAGTCTTCCTTTTAACTGGGGAATCTGGCGAATCGATCAGCACCATCCGCATATCGGAAGTGGTTATATCCACAGTTAGTCTGATGGGCTTGACCTTGGCAGATTTGTATTTCTCTGTATTCGGAAAATAATATCACTGCCAAGACCACGAACGATGGAAAATGTTATCATTGTTGGTGCAGGAGAGGTAGGTTATTACCTCGCCGACTACCTAAGCAGAAAAAGATCCTACAATGTCACCTTGCTTGATAATTCTGAGGAGCAGGCAAATCTGGCTGACCAGGAACTAAATGTTTCCGTTATTCAAGCCAATGGAAGTTCTGCCAAAGAGTTGATGAATGTAAAAGTTGATTCGTGTGATTGTTTTATGGCCATGACATGGGATGATCGAACCAATCTTATTGCCTGCTCACTAGCGAAGGCATTGGGAGCGAAGCAAACAATTGCCCGGATTCACGATCAAACTTATATCGACCAATCAGTCCTTAATTATGAAGAGCATTTTGGGATCGATGGGCTTGTGAATCCTGAATCGCTTTGTGCTATAGAAATTGTTCAGCCAATTCGTAATCAATTGCGTTTTATAATGGAACTCTATGCTCAAGGCGAAATTGAAGTGGAATTTCTTCAAGTTGATGAGTCTTCGAAATTAAAGGGTAAGGAGATACAAGAGCTCGACTTGGGCTCAAATCTTAGGATTGCATACCTGCAAAGGGATGACCGTATTTATGTGGCCTCAGCACAGACAAGAATATTTGCCGGGGATTTACTGATATTCTTTGGGGAGCCTAAGGAACTTCGGAATTATGAGAAAAAGTACTTCAAAAAGGCATACACAAAAGTTAAGTCTATCGTTTTATGTGGTGCATCTGAAATAGCTATTGCGATTATTCGTCTTTTGCAGAGAAAGCACTACCAAGTCCGGTTAATCGATTCATCAGAGGAAAAGTGCAGTTATTTCACAAAACTTTTCCCAGACTTAACGGTGCTTCATGGATCTCCTGCTTCCCATCGATTATTAGAGGAGGAGCGTGTGGGCGAGGCGGATTTTTTCATCGCATGTAGTTCTATGGACGAAGAAAATGTGATGGCTTGTCTACAGGCTTCCCGTTTGGGTGCTCAGCATATTCAGGTTGTTCTCAACAATTCAGACCATGAAGATGCGTTGAGGTCACTTTCGGATGTAATAGGCTTAAAATCAATTGTTTCTCCCCGCGTTGCTACTTTGAATAAAGTACGGGAGTATCTCTCTGATGAAAAATACAGTCGGATTGGAAGCCTGCCCGATACCCATATTCAAATTATCGAAATTTTTATTGGGTCCAAGAGCATTTGCCTGAATCAGGAAATTCGTAATATTGGAATCCCAAAAGGTTGCATACTTTTGGGATTACGTCGGTCATCTGAGATTTTGGTTCCTTCCGCAGAGAAGGTTCTTCGTGGAGAGGATCGATTGTTATGCCTAGCTCCTGAAGACAAAATCGATTCTTTACTGAGGGTCTTTTACAATAGACCAGTAAATGTGGATCAACTTTTCTTCCAAAAAGAGGGTATAAAGAAGACGATGATCGCGTAGATCTCGACCCTTCCCATAATCATAAGCATCGAAAGGTAAAGCTTACTGGTATCTTTTAGGAAGCCGTAGTTATCGGTCGCACCAACTTCTGCAAATCCGGGACCTACATTAAAAAGGCAGGCCAGAACCGCACTTTTTACACCTTCCTCACTCATTAAAGGCTCCATGAGAGAGAGGATTGGCATAGCGGCAAAGCAGAGTGCTGTAATCAGAAAAACATAGTGTAGGGTATCATCCCGTTCCTGATCCGATAATGTTTTTCCAAAAATAGTCAGACTGCGCCGAATATTGGGACGAAAAACCCTTTCAATATTTGCGAGGCAGATGCGAAAAGCAACCAGCACCCGTATGCTCTTCAAACCGCCCGCAGTCGATCCTGTGCATCCACCCATGATCATAGCGGCCAGCAGAAACATATGCTCTGCGGGAATCCATTTCTCATAATCTGTGCTGGCAAATCCTGTACTGGTCAAAAGAGAGGCCACCTGAAAAGCACTTTCACGGAAACCTTGGCTTAAAGAAACGCTTTCTTTACCAAAGGATTGCATGGTAAACAGAATTAACGCGGTTATGGTGAAAAAAGTGGCGTAATAAAAAATAGTTTCCGGGCTAAGAAAGCTCCGGCGATACATAGTCAAATTAATCAGGGCCACAAAGTTGGTGCCTCCCAAAAGCATAAACACCACACAGGTCCATTCAATAGGAGCACTATTGAAGTATCCTATGCTAGCGGAGTGAGTGCTAAAACCACCAGTGGATACGGTCGCAAAACTATGGCAAATGGAATCATACAAATCCATTCCACAGAAATAGAAACAACTCGCGCAAGCCATCGAAAGTACGAGGTAGGTAATGGTGATATTTCGAATCCCAACCTGTACATTGCTTGAACCGAGGTCTCGCATTTGCAACGATGATTCTCCTTTAAAGAGGAATTTACTTCCACCACCTTCAATCGAGAGAATAAAGACAAACATACTGATCATGCCAAGTCCGCCAATCCACTGAGTAAGGCATCTCCAAAGAAGCAGATCCATGGGTAAAAGCTCAATCTCGGAAAAGATAGATGCACCTGTTGTAGTAAACCCAGAAGCGGATTCAAAAAAGGAATCCATCGGTCCTGTACCTGCAATCATGTGATATGGTACAGCTCCAACAACAGAGCAAACCAGCCAAGATAGGCCGACGATAGCCAACGCTTCTTTACGCAATATGGTTGGCTTTGCTCTTCTGCCTAAAAGTTGGAGAGAGACCGAACCAATCAATGAATATAAAATGCAGTAAAACCAGGCGGTTAGATTTTCAGGTTTTATACTTTGCTGAAAGACTGCAAAAAGTAGGCATCCACTAAAAGAAAATGCTAGAACGAGAAGGTTGTAGCTAAGGATTTTCGAAATAATGCGAAAATTCATCTTATTTTAGGTCATTGCATATCTTAAAAGATCAATGTCGGGCAACCCAATATGCATCTTATTACATATCAAATTGGTCACTGAATGGAAAAAGTTTTGTAAGAATATCAATGGGATGGGAGTTTACTTGTAAATGAGTGATGAATTGAACACGGATCCAAGAGGTGCATTTCCCAGATTGTGGGCGAAGCATGATCCCAGCATTCGGGCATTTGTTCGTGCCTCCTTGCCGGATCCACATGATCTCGCTGAGGTGATGCAGAATGTCAGTGTCATTGCTTGGAAAAAGTTTTCTGACCTGGAGGATGCAGAGACTGGATTTGGGCCTTGGGCATCTGTGATTGCCCGATACGAGATCCTGAAATTTAGGCGTACCAAGGCGAGGGACCGCTTGGTGCTGGACGAAGATGTGGCGGAGAAACTCCTCGACGAACCCTCGGATAGTTTTTCTACACGGTCGGAGTGGTTGCTTTGTTTAAGCACGTGTTTAAAGAAATTGAAGAAGGATCATCAAAGTCTTCTGCGTCAAGCTTATGCATCTGATATCCCAATCAAGAAACTGGCGGAGCAGAGGAATAAAAAGCCCAACGCTGTTTACCAGACACTGTCGCGTTTGAGGTCTGCTTTGGCTGATTGTATCGAGAAGGAAATGTCAATGAAAGGTGCCCAGTGAAGAACAAACACGATAAACTATTTTACAAATATCTGGATGGCATTCTTTCGGAAGAGGAAAAGTCAGAACTCAACAATCTTTTGCGGGAAGATGATGAGGCATGTGAAAGGTTGAAACTCTTAGCCACCGTTTCAGAAGGTTTAAGCGAGTATTCCTATCATCCTCAAAACAATGAAACCAAGCCGTCCTTAAAATATGTTCCTTGGCTCATAAGTTTGGCGGCATCGATTGTGGCGGTGCTTTCCTTTTTGAGACCCGAAGCAATACCTGATTCTCCAGAACCGGTGTTCCCTACCTCTCAAACTCCTTTTTATGCTTTGCTGGTTGATCAAGCCGGAGCTGATTTTGCGAGTGGTGCAGGCCCAGACCAAGTCAGATTCAATAAGGGACTTTACCAATTGGATGATGGGGTCATTCATTTGAGGTTTAGCAATGGAGTGGACACTGTGATGAGAGCACCGGCTACTTTTGCGATTAGGAATGACTATAACATCCGATTGGATCACGGTGATGTATGGGCAATTGTTCCTCCAGGTGCCGAAGGTTTTACCATTTCCTCTCCCAGTATCGATTATGAGGATCGTGGCACTGAATTTGCGATCTCGGTGGACGGTGTAAATGGATCGAGTACTCTGCATGTGATCGATGGCCAGGTCGATGCCAGGAACCCAAAATCCAATGAACTCCTGTCTTCCGTATTTGAGGGGCAATCCACCGAATTTTCGGAGGGGGAATTAATTCCAGTTGAAACTCCTGACCTAAGCAAATTTCCCAGCCCCAATTCAATCGGGTATTTGCGCTGGCAAGAACAGCATAGCTTTTACACCAATCAATCGGATGAACTGATCGGTTATTTTCCCTTTTTTGAAGAGCCTCACTTGAAGAACTATTCAACCAACCCAACTATCGGTGATGGCGAGATTCATGGTGCGAGATGGGTAACGGGGCGCTGGCCTGGCAAAAAGGCCCTGTTGTTCGATCGTGATGATGATTATGTGGAGTTTAATATAACCCATGAATTTAATGAATTATCGATGTCGACCTGGATCAATATTGATCGTTTTGATAAAACCCTAACCTCTGTTTTTGTTTCCAACGACTGGGATGTTCCAGGAGATTTCTTCTGGCAAATGACCCGGTATGGGCAAATTTGGATGGGCTATCGTGGTGGAAATCGAATTAATAAAACAAATACCCAAGTTATTCCAACAGGCCAATGGGTCCATCTCTCAGGCTCGGTATCAATTCCTCAAAAACGAGTGAAATTATTTATAAACGGAGAAATGATGAGTTATGCCGACCTCGATCCTTCTTCCTTCAATAAAATGGTTCCAGGGATGTGCAGAATGGGCAACTGGCATACCACGAATATAAATGAAGGGAATAAGGTGCGTGCACTATGCGGAAAGATAGACCAGTTTTCGATCTGGCAAAAAGAACTTTCTCAGGAAGAGGTTGAGGATTTGGTTGAATTAGGGAAACCAAGCGTTCTTTGGGCGATGAGTTCTCAATGATATTCCCTTAGTGCTATTTCTTTAGAGTTAACATGATGGATGAATCAGAGGTAAAAGTAAGAGTGAGCGAAGATGTGGCTGAGAAATGGGCTAAGGATAGCCCAGTGGAGGCAGCGGAATGGGTATCCAAAATGCCGGAAGGTGAGGCAAGGTCTGAGAGTATGGAGGAAGTGGTCACGCAGTGGGCCCGTAAAGACCCCATCGCCACCGCCGAGTGGCTCAATCAGTTCCCATCCGGTGAGTTAATGGACGAACCGATTCAGCGCTTTGTTCGGGAAGTTGCCCGTAAAGATCCCGATACCGCTCTTACCTGGGCACAATCCATCAAAGATGAGCAACGAAGGAAAAAAGTGGAGGCCGATGTTTTAAATATTAAAGTGATGCAGGCTCAGCGGGAACAAGCCGAAGCTGCTAAAAAGCAGGCAAATGAATCGGGTCCCAAGTCGGCACCAATTTTTCACATTTCAATGAAATTAAATAATAGTGATCATAGATTTTAAATTTCGTATTCTTTTATTTTTGCCTTCTTTGTTGTTCGCAAAGATTGACTTCAATCGGCAGATCCGTCCGATTCTCTCTGAACATTGCTTTGCCTGTCATGGATTGGATGATCCACAGGGTGGCCTACGGTTGGACTTTGCTGAGTATGCCTACAAGGGAGGTAAATCAGGATTTCCGGCTATTGCTCCAGGTGACCTGGAAGAAAGTGAAATTCTCCATCGTGTGGTTTCCACCGAAGAGGATGACCGGATGCCACCCAAGGGTGATTCCCTCAAGCCAGAGCAGATCAAACTTCTGCGCCAATGGATCTCCTCCGGGGCTGAGTATGCAAAGCACTGGGCGTATGTGGTTCCAAAGAGACCTGCTTTACCCAAAGTGGAGGACAAGAATTTTGTAAAAACCCCGGTTGACCAATTTATTCTTTCAAAGCTAGAGGAAAAAAAATGGGTACCAAGTGAGCCTGAAAAAAAGGAGAAATGGATCCGAAGGGTAAGCTTGGGTCTCACCGGATTGCCTCCAACCCTTGAAGAGTTTGAAGAATTTATACAGGACAAATCTCCACAAGCC